>DATMCA010000523.1:0-7356 GCA_035559015.1 Umezawaea sp.
CTGCTGCTGGTCCTGGCGCTGGGCGTGCTCGCCGTGGTCACCTGGCAACTCCCGCCGCTGGTCGTGCCCATGCTCGGCTGCGTCCTGATGGCGGCGGTCGCCGTCGAACGCCGCCACGCCGGCCTTCGGCAACCCGAACACCTCTGACCCGGAGGTTTGCGGGCCGCCGCACCGGGCACCTATGAAGGCACGGTCCGGGCGACGGAGAGGTGCGGAGCACGTGTCACTGCTGGCCGACCGCTACCGGCTGGGTCGAGTGCTGGGCAGCGGCGGCATGGGTGACGTGCACCGCGCCTGGGACACCAGGCTCGGCCGCTTCGTCGCGGTGAAGGTGTTCCGAGCCAGTCTGGACGCCGTGTCGGCCCGCCGGTTCGACGGCGAGGCCCGGACCCTGGCGGCGCTGTCGCACCCCGGCCTGGTGTCGGTCTTCGACGCGGGCACGGACGGCGACTCGACGTTCCTGGTGCTGCAACTCGTGGACGGGCGGACGCTGCACAACCGGATCGGCGACGGCCCGCTGTCGCCGGAGGAGGTGCGGTCGCTCGGAGCCCACCTCGCCGACGCGCTGGCCTACGTGCACGCCCACGACGTGGTGCACCGCGACGTCAAGCCGTCCAACATCCTGCTCGACGCCGACGGCGACGCCTACCTCGCCGACTTCGGCCTGGCCCGGCTGACCGGCGCGACGCGCCTGACCGGCACCGGCGAGATGATGGGCACGGCCGCCTACCTGGCCCCCGAGCAGGTGCGGGGCAAGGACCTCGGCTGCCCAGTGGACGTCTACGCGCTCGGCCTGGTGCTGCTGGAGTGCCTGACCGGCCACCGCGAGTACGAGGGCGGCGAGGTCGAGTCCGCGGTCGCCCGCCTGCACCGCCCGCCCGACATCCCCGAAGACCTGCCCCCGGACCTCGCCAGGCTGCTGACCAGGATGACCGCGCTGACACCGCGCCGCCGACCGACCGCCCTCCAGTGCGCCCAACTCCTCCGCGCGGGGGCGGACGGTCACGCCGGTTCCCGCACGCGCAAGGCGATCCTGGCCGCCACCGCCGTCGCGGCGGTGGTCCTGGTCGGCGGCGCTTGGGCGTTCACCGGCGACCAGGACCCGACGACCTCCGCGCCGACCCCGACCACGTCGTCGACCACGCCCCCGGCGACCAGCGCCGCCGCGCCCGTCACCGCCGAGTCGGGAGCTCCCGACGCCCCGCCCCAGGACAGCCCGGCACCGGGCGGCACGATCGCGCCGACGACCGACACCGTGCCGCCGCCGACCGAGGACGACTCGGGCTCGACCAGGAACAAGGACAAGCAGAGCCCCGGCCAGGTGAAGAAGTCGACCGCGGGCTCGACGAAGAAGAACGACGGCTGATCAGCCGGTCGCACAATCCTGCCGCAGACCGCTGTTCGAATTGGCCTCGGGGAAAAACTGAGCGATGCGTGCCCGAATGCACACAGTCCGCAATTGCCTATTCGTTGCCAAAAAGATGCCATTTAAGCGGCGGAAACGCCGGGATGGTTCCCGGAGAATCGTTCGGCGGAACGCCCGCCGTGGCGGCCGACGATCGACCACGGCGACGTCCGAGCGCCGCGCAACATGCCCTGACCTCGGACGGGAGTGCGTCCACAGCGGGTCCCGCCGGCCCGGCGCGAGTGCGAGCCCCTGGTTCCGCCACCGGCACGGTGGGATTCCGGGCATCCACTTCCGCCCTGCGCCTGATCCGCGTCGAGTTACACACAGCTACCTCATTCCGATGAACCAGGCGTTGCCGGAAACGAGCACCGCTCGCCGATGAAAGCCGAGGAAAGGCCCGAGCATGGAATCGACATGGCGGATGGAGCAGAAACCCGCGGGAAACGTCGACCAGCCCGCCGGGAGCTCTGCCGCCACCGCGCCGAAGCGGGACCCGCGCCTGCTGCCGCACGACCACCGCCGACCCGATCGCGCCGAGCAGGTGACGGCCGAGGTCGCGCGAGGCCGATCGCTCCCGGCGGACCACCACGGCCAACTGGTGTACCGCCTGGTCGTCGCCGTCGACATCGAGAACTACAGCAGGCTGGACACCCTGGACCAGTCGCTGATCCAGAACCGGTTGAGGGAGGTCCTCGACTTCGCGGCACGTCATGCCGGTCTGGCGCGGGACCGGTGGTTCCGCCAACTCCGGGGCGACGGGGAACTCGCCGTGCTGCCAGCGGACGTGGACGTGGCGTGGGTGATCGCCGAGTTCACCGACCAGCTCGTCACCGCTCTGGCCGACCTGAGGCGGACCGACCCGACCGAGCCCGCCCTGCGGATCCGGGTCGCGATGCACCACGGAACGGTGGCGATGGGTCACTTCGGGGTGGCGGGCGACACCCCGGTGACCACCTGCCGCCTCCTCGACTCCGACAACGCGCGGAACGCGCTGACCGACGAGACCTCCGCCGACCTCGTCCTCGTGGTCTCCGAACAGCTCTACCGGGAGGTCGTCGCGAGCCGCTTCCACGGCCTGGCCCCGGACCGGTTCCGACCGACCCTGGTGACCGCGAAGAACAAGGTCTACGCGGGCTACCTCTGCTCGGGCAGCCCGCGGATGCCGGAGGAACGACCGGACAGCCCTGCGAGCGCGCCATCCGGCAACGGGAACGGGAACGGGAACGTCAGGAGGATGCGCGAGGCGGGGTGACCCGGACAGCGGGTCGGCGCGACCGCACCGGGAACGCGAATCGGCTCCGCGGTTCGAACATCCCACACCTCTGTCGCACAAGGAGTCCGGCGCAGGATGAACCTCGGTTGTTGGCCAGTGTGGCGGCTGACGCTCGAAGCCTTGTCCGGCTGGCATTTTGAGCGTCGCATGGGTCAGAAGTCGCTCTTTTGGGTGGGCGAACGTCCTGCTGACCCGCGCCCTTGTCGCGGCGTACCAGCGTGACGGGCAGTTGGAAGCGGCCCTCGCGATCGTGCAGGACGCAACGGTCTCGCGGAGGTGGCCGCCCGCGGTCGTGGCGACATCGAACCGTTCCACCTCGATGTCGCGAAGGCGATCCACCGCTGAGTGCTCCTAGGAAGCCACGAAAGGGCAGTACAGGAAGTGGGACCACGAACTCTCCGACGGTTTTCGAGGAGGGCGTCGCCCGATGGGATGATCAGCTCATCACCTCAAGCGATCGGTGGCGGACGGGGTTGAGCCATAGCGGGACGCTTGAACCGAACTCCTTGACAACGCCCACCAGGGGTGATTCAGTCGTCGAATCATTTTGAATCAATTTGGGTCACAGCCCTGCGGAGCAGGTGGGGGGTGGGGTGAACACTGCGGCAGACGGACCCAAATTAGTGACAACAGGACGAGCCCGCCTCGCCGCAGAACTACGTCGACTACGTGATCTCTCAGGGATGTCCGGACGCGATCTGGCGCGTCGGATCGGAATCAGCCAGTCCAAGGTCTCCCGCATCGAGGCAGGGAACACGATCCCGTCCCTGCCCGAGGTCCTGGCGTGGAGCGAAGCGCTCGATGCCCCGGACGAGGCCCGCGAGTGGCTGATCTCGCTGACCAGCGCCGCGCACACGGAGATCGACCCGTGGATTTCGGCTCTCCAGGGCCGAGCGCACCTGCAACACGACATCCGGGACCGCGAGGCGCTGGCGCTGAAGGTTCGGACGTTCCAACCCTCGGTGGTTCCCGGCCTGCTGCAGACGGCCGACTACGCACGCCGCGTGTTCACGATGTTCCAACCGCCCTACAGCAGGGAGGACATCGCAGCCGCCGTGGCCGCGCGACTGGACCGACAGCCGTCGATGTACGAGGAGGGCAAGCGTTTCGACTTCCTCGTCACCGAAGCCGCCCTGCGGTGGCGACCCGGTCCTCCCAGGCTCCAACTGGCCCAGTTGGACCGGATCGCCTCAATCAGCACCCTGGAGAACGTCTCCATCGGCCTGATCCCACTCGATCAGGAAGCTGTCACCGTCACGTCCCACGGGTTCGTCATCTACGACCTCCCCGCTGACGAGCTGGGCAGCTTCGTCACCGTGGAGATGATCCACGCCAACGTCAGCATCAACGACCCGGACAGCATCGGGCTCTACGAGACGCGATGGTCACTGCTGCGACAGATGGCCGTCTTCGACGAAGATGCCCGGAAGTACTTGGACGAACTTTCCCGCAGCATTCGTCCACTGATCGAGTAGCGAGGCGGAACCCCGCCCGGCAATCGACTACTTCAGCCCGAACTCGCCTGCCAGCACTCCGTACAAGAACGCTATCCACTCCAAGGAGGAGAACCAGAGAGACGGGCCAGCCGGATTCTTGGAATCGCGCACCAGCACGCCGCCCTCCACCATCGCGACTTCGACGCATTCGCCGCCGCCCTCGCTGAACGAACTCTTCTTCCACTGCCTTTCATTGCGAGCCATCACAGTCCTCCTTCTCATCGACGACCCCTCGTCGTCGTTGAGATCAGATTTCCACTCCACACTGGGTGAACAGCCGTGCAAACAACCAGGAAAAGCGCTGGGTGAACCACTGGGAAAGTGACTGCACGCACACAGGAGATCGATCGAATGGACCTCACCACATGACAGAAAAAACCACCGCCACATCGAACAATGCTGTCGATTTTCGATTATGGGGCCCGGTCGAGGCGTACCAGCACGATCAACGCGTCGACATGGGAACTGAAAAGGAACGCTGCCTGCTCGTGGCGCTACTCGAGGCCAAAGCAGGCGTGATCTCCCGGAGTTCACTCTGGGACTGGCTCTGGGACACACATCCGGTCAGCGCCGCGGGCGACCTCGACAGGTACATGACCAATCTGAGAAAGCGCCTGGACTCGCTCAGACTGCGAGCCAAGTTGGTCAACAAGGACAGGCACTGCCGACTGGACATCCCCAACCACTGGGTTGATGTCCACCGCCTGCAAGAACTGGTGAGGCTGGCGCGAAAATCGAACGACCGCGAGGCCGCTGACTCCCTCCGCGACGCCTTGCTGTCAACGAGGAATGAACCGCTGGTCGGAATCTCGGGCCGAAGGATTGACGGTTATAGAACAGAACTCATCGAGTGGCGGCGCACCGTTGAGATAGCCTTCAACGAAGTCGAGATCCGACTTGGCAACCATCGCGAACGAATCCCGGAGCTCACCCGGCTGTTCGATGACCGCCCTTACGATTCGACGATCACCACGCTGCTCATGACGGCTCTGTACCGGGCAGGCAGGCAATCGGACGCGCTCAACGTGTTCCAGCAGCACCGGAAGAATCTCAAGGAAAGCGGTGTCGAAATGCAGAGACCACTTCATGTCCTGCAAGAACGCATCCTCCGGAATGATGAGGCTCTTCGGACGGAGACACCGAGTCTCCGTACTGCTCCGCTGAGCTCGTCGGACGCCTTCGCCGACTCCCGACGCCGACTGGTCGCCGCGTTCTTCTCCGACGAAGTCGACGTCGACACCATTCGGGCATCCCTGGCGGAACCCCTCCTGAATCGGGCGCGCCAAGTGGCGACCAGGGACAACTGCTTGATCGTCATACCTCAGGAAACAGACGCGGCGCAGTTGGTCGGTCACTGGATGAAGACCATGAGGAGTTCTGTTCGACACCGGGTGCGAGTCGGGGTGGCAATAGGCGATGAGTCCGCCGCATGCGACCTGGCGAAGTCCCGTTTCGCGAAACGCGTGCTGGAGGCTGCCGTGACGAGTCGGGTGGTCGTCACCGTGTCGGACGACGTCTACAACTCCTTCGTGAAGGACAAGGGACCGTACCGGAGGTCCCAGGACGACGAGTCGGCGTGGGTGCGCCTACCGGACTACTCCGTCGCACCGGAACCGCTCGAGGAAGGAGCCGAACGCGTGGCTACCCCGTCGACGAGCACCGGCAGCAATCCGACCGTGATCTTCCACGGCGCCACGACGATCGGGAACCAGTTCAACGCGGGGGTGATCAACTATGGCCGAACAGCGTCCGACGACCGGTGAAAGCGGTCCGGCAGGCAAGCCGGCCGGACCGCCCGCCGAACCGACGCCGGTCGAACCCAGTGCCCAGAAGAGCGGCGAGGGTGAGTCCGGCAAGAAGGACGACGAACACGGAAAGGCCGAAACCCCGTATGGCCCCGACAGACGTGCTTTCGGTGAGGCGTACGAGATGGGTCGGGCCCTCAAGACCGACGGTCCGATGGCGTTCGTCCGCGACGCCACCATCGAGGACATGCACGTCGGCGACCAGCACCACTACTACACCGCGAGAAGTGGCGCGGGCGTCGTCAGATCCGGTTCGGTCCACGAACAGGAACTGGCCCGTATTCGCGCCCGGTACGTGCCGGTGATCGGCTACGAATCGATGTGCGACAGGCTGAAGACCTGGTCGCTCGTCGTGCTCCACGGACAGCCGGGCACCGGGCGGTTCACCACCGCGGTGCGGATGCTCGATGAGCTGAGCAGAGGCAACGTGTCCCGGTTCGACATCGGTCACGACATCGATTCCCTGACGGAACAGGACTTCCAGCGGGGTCGCGGATATGTCATCGAACTCGCCGCACGTGCGGGAATCGTCCTCACGGAAGCACAACTCGGCAAGCTGCGCGATCTGCTGGAGAACCAGGCGTGCTTGTGCGTCGTGATCACCGAAGGCGACGACCTCACCGGGGAAGGACTCGGCGGCCACGCCATCCCCTATGTTCCGCCGGACGAGTCGAAGTTGCTGGAAAGGCATATATCCGAGGAGACCGAGGAGGGCGTCGAGGACATCCTGAACAACCTCGCCGCCACGCCACGTCTACGCCAGGCGCTGGGCCGGTCCCCTCGACCGGTCGAGACCGCGCACATGGCCAAGTTGCTGGCCCAGTACGGACGCGGCGACATCGACATAGACGAGGTCGAGAACCGTGCGGCCCGACTGGTTCACCGACAGGTGGTGGAGTGGTTCGGGGAACTGGCTGGGCTGCGCAAGGGTGGGCCGCTCGAAGAGGCCCTTCGCCTCGCCGCGTTCCGGATCGCGCTGGCGGTGTTGAACGGCTCGCCTTACCACATAGTCGCCGAGGCGGGCCGCTCGCTCGCCCGACGATTCGTGGCTGTTGCGGGCACGGCCTCGAAATCGCAAGCGCCGCTGTTCTCCGACGATCAGACCAGCAGACTGCCGAAATCCCGCGCGGAGATCGTCGACGGCTTCGTCGCCTTCGGCCACGTCGAATTCCCGGTGGGGTTGGCGCGGTTCTCCGACAGCAGGTTTCCGGTGGTGCTGCTGAGCTACGTCTGGCAGCACCACCACAACCTCCGCGAGGCCCTGGTCTCGTGGTTGAAGAAGCTGAGCAAAGATACCCGGCCGATGGTGTGGGTGCGGGCCGCGCAGACAACAGGCCTGTTCTGCTCACTGGACTTCCACTTCACGTTCAACAA
>DATMCA010000524.1:0-5272 GCA_035559015.1 Umezawaea sp.
TGCGCGGGCGCGGGGTGCTCGGCCGAGCCGCACACCAGGCAGGGCTTGCCGGGCGTCAACGCGGCGGCCAGTTCGACGGCCATCCCGTCCAACCGCTGGCGCCGCACGTCCAGCAGGTGCCCCTGCGCCCTCTGGTGCGCGTCGATCGCCGTCCGCACGCCGTCCGCCGCCCCGACGAGCGCCTGCTCCGCGGCGGGCAGCTTCCGGGCCGCGTCGGCCCACGCCGCCACCTCGGCGAGCCGGGCCGCGGCGACCGTCGACTCCTCCAACGCCGCACGAGCCGTCGTCACCTGCTCCGGCAGCGTCGGGTCGAAGGCCGCCACCTGCCGTTCGAGCCGATCCCGCGCGACGGCCAGGGACGACACCCGAGCCGAGTCGCGCCGCTGCTGCTCGGCCTCGGCGGCGAGCTGGTTCAGGCCGCCCGCTTCCTCGCGCAGCCGTTCGGAATCACCGCGCAGGTCGGTGCCCTCGTAGCCCACGAGGACCGAGAAGGCCGCTTCCTCCAAGGACCGCGCCGACGCCAACGACCGTCCCAATCGGACGGTCGCGTCCTGCGACGGCACCACCGGGGCCGCCCGCCGCGCGGCGTCGCGCTCGGCCACCCACGCCAGCCGCCGCGGTTCGGCCTCGGCGCACGACGCCAACGCCCGCCGCGCCTCGCGCACCCGGCGCACCCGGTCCGCCTCGACGCGAACCGACGCCAACGCCCCTTCGGCCGCTTCACGGGCGGTCGCCGTCGAGAGCGCCACGGCCTCGGCGTCGGCCGCCGTCTCGCCGAGCCGCTTCAGCACGGAGCTGAGCCACTCCTCGTCGCCGACCTCCGGCTCGTCCTCGCCCGCGGCCTCGGACACCCGCTGCACCAGCGCGCGCCCGACCTGCCGGTGCTGCTCCAGGGCCTGACCGGCGGCGGTCCGGCGAGCGCGGAACCAGTTCTCCACGTCCAGGAACCGCTGCGTCCCGAACAGCTTCTCCAGCAGCTTCTCGCGCTCGGCCGTGTCCGCCCGCAGGAACCGGGCGAACTCGCCCTGCGGCAGCAGCACGACCTGGAAGAACTGCTCGGCGTTCATCCCGAGCAGGCCCTCGACGACGTCGGCGACCTCCTCGATGCGGATGTGCCCGTCGCCGTGCCACCCGCTGATCCAGGTCAGCGAAACCCTGGCCTGCTCCTTGGTGAACCCCTCACCGCGCTTCTTCGGGCGCAGGTACTCGGGGCTCCGCGAGATCCGGAACCGCCTGCCCTGGACCGTCAGCTCCAGCACCACGACGGTCCGCTCATCCACGGCCGCGTAGTCGCAGCGCAGCCTCTTCACGTCGCCGCGCGCGCCGGGGACCTTGCCGAACAGCGCGAACGCGACCGCGTCCAGCAGCGTCGTCTTGCCCGCGCCGGTGTCGCCGTGCAGCAGGAACAGCCCGTCCGCGCCCAGCACGTCGAAGTCGACGGTCTCGCGCTTCGGGTACGGCCCGAACGCCGTCAGCTCCAGGCTGTGCAGCCTCACTGGGCCTCCCTCGCCGCGGCGGCGAACGCTTCGCGCAGCAGGGCCTGCTCGCGCGGATTCGGTCGTTCTCCCCGGCAGTCGTCCACGAAGCAGCAGGCGACCTCCTCGTCGGACCGGCCGCGCACCGCGAACCGCACCGCCGCCTCACGACCGCCCGCGGGCTGCCACTCGACGTGCACCGCGTGCGGGAACCGCTCCTGGAGCCGCCGCAGCGAGTCCAGCGGCCGAACGGGGTCCGTCAGCACCACGGACAGGAAGCTGTCGACCACGGCGTCGTGCGCCGGGTCGAGCATCAGGTCCTCCAGCGATCCGCTCAACGTCGCCAGCGCGCGCGGCACCGGCAGTTCGCGCTCCTCGACGCCGACCAGCCCGCCCTCGTCCAGCTCCACCAGCCAGACGGACTTCACCTGCCGCGCCTCGGAGAACGAGTACGCCATCGGGCTGCCCGAGTACCGCAGCCGCTCCGACAGCACCTGCGGCCCGTGCAGGTGGCCCAGCGCCACGTAGTCGACCCCGTCGAACACCGATGTCGCCACGTCCTGCACGCCGCCGACGGCGATGGTCCGCTCCGAGTCGCTGCTCGCACCGCCGGACACGAACGCGTGCGCCAGCACCACGGACCGCGTGCCGGACCGGCCGCCGAGGTCCGCGCGGACCCGCCGCATCGCCTCGGCCAGCACCCCGGCGTGGCCGCGCGCCTCGGGCACGCCCAGCGCCTGCCGCGCGGGCTCGGGCTCCAGGAACGGGATCCCGTACAGCGCCACCGGCCCGTGCGCGTCCTCCAGCAGCACCGGCTGGTCCAGCTCGGCGATCCGGGTGCGCGTGTGGAGCCCGCCCGCCGCCGTGAACTCGCCGAACACCCCGATCCGCGCCGCGGAGTCGTGGTTCCCCGGCGTGATCACGATCCGCGCGCCCGCCGCCCGGATGCGGCTCAAGACCCGCGCGCACGTCTGCACCGCCTCGGCGTTCGGCACCGCCCGGTCGTACAGGTCGCCCGCGACGACCACCACGTCCACCCGATCCGTCACCACCAGGTCGGCCAGCCCGCTGAGCACCGCCTCCTGCTCGGCGAGCAGGTCCCGACCGTGGAACGTGCGGCCCACGTGCCAGTCGGAGGTGTGCAGCAGACGCATGGGGCAACGCTAGGACCAAGGACCGACAGTCCCGAGCACCACCGGGCCGGCGTGTCGCCCGATCGAGTGCTATGGGTCGATGCGTCATGATCGGTGGTGTGACAGCGGTTCTCAGCACTGCGGCGGTCGTCGTCGCGCTCCTGCTCGCGGGAGCGCTCCTCTTCCTGTGGCGCCTCTACCAGGACAGCGTCCGGCGGACGGACGCCGCACTGGAGGCGATCCAGGCTGAACGAATGCGCGGCGAAGCCCACCAGGCCGCCCTCCAGCGGTACGAGGTGGCCTTCTCGTCAGTCACCGGAAGGGGTGAACTCGGCGAGCAGGTGCTGGTCGAGACCGCCCGCGCGCTCGGCCTGCGCGAGGGCATCCACTTCAGCCTCCAGGTCGACATCGCGGGCGGCGGCACCGTCCGCCCGGACATGGTGCTGACCGTCGGCGGCGGCAGGCAGGTCCCGGTCGACGCGAAGATGAGCATGGTCTGTTGGGCGGAGGCCGTGGAGACCGACGACCTGGCCGAACGGGCGGACGCGCTGCGCGTGCACGTGCGCAACATCCGCTCGCGCGCGGCGGAGCTGGCGGGCAAGGGCTACCAGCGCTGGGCGGACGCGATCTACGGGACGATCATGTTCGTCCCGAACGACGGCGCCGTCGTGGCCGCGCTGGACACCGACCCGGAGCTGCTGCGCTGGCTGCTGGACCGCCGGGTGTTCCTGTGCGGACCGACCGGTTTCGCGGTGATCGCGTCGGCGGCGATGTTCGCCGTGACCGACCGCGCGCTCGCGGACGACGTGGAACAGGTCCGCGCGCAGGCCACCCGCGCCCACCGGGCCGCGGACGGGGCAGTGGACGCGGTCAACCTGTCCAGCACCCACCTCCAGCGGTTCCTGTCCGCTCGGCGGCGCGAACTGGACGCCCTGGAGGGCTTCCGAGCAGCGGTGGAGCCGCTCAGCACAGCCGCGGCCAGCCCGACCCCGATCCCGGTCGTGCGGAGAGCTGACGAACAATCCGGTATCGGTGCATCCTTGGAGGCGCGTGAAGCGTGAAAGTCCCTAGGGACGTTTCACGGCCGTAGCGTGCGCTAACACGGCACCGACTACCGTGTGCCCCTTCCGTGGACGATGCCGAGCAAGGAGAGTGCGTGACGGTGACGCGCGAGCGGCTAAGCGAGCTGGACGACGACGAGGACTACTCGGACGACGTCGCCTGGAACGATCGCGCCCTCTTCGGCAACTTCAAAGGTCTGCCCTGGTGGGCGGCGGTGGCCATCGCGTTCGTGCTGGCGATCATCGGCACGTTCATCGACGTCAGTTCGACCAAGACGGTCGGGTGGATCTTCACCGTCCTGTTCTTCGTCGGCTGCGTCGGCGCGATCGTGTTCGTGGAACGCCGGAGCATGTTCGGCCCGGTCGTCCAACCCCCGTTGATTCTCGCCATCGTGGTGCCGCTGGTGGTCATCGTGACCGAGGGCATGCCGGCGACCGGCGGGTTGAGCAGCCTTGCGTTGACGCTGGGGAAGCCCCTGATCAACGGGTTCCCGACGATGGCGGTCACGACGATCTTCACGGTGCTGATCGGGCTGGCGAGGGTGTTCCGGCAGAAGGATCCGAATCGGGTCACGCGGGAAGAGGCTCGTGAGGTGAAGAAGGCCGATCGTTCGGAACGGGCTGAGCGGGCTGAGAAGCCGTCTCGGCCGGTGGCGAAGCCTGTGGCGGAGAAGGTTCGGGAGAGGCCTCGGGAGGACACCGGGCCTCGGCGGAGGCCTGCTGCGGAGGGTAAGAGGCCCGCGGCGGCTGAGGGTAAGAGGCCGCCTGCTGTGGAGGAGGAGCGTCGGGGGAGGCCTCGGCCTGCTCCGCAAGGTGAGAGGCGCAGGCCTGCTACGCCGCCGGCTGAGCGGCCGTCCTCGCCTCGGCAGGCGCCTTCGTCTCGGGCTGTGCCGCCTCGGAGGCCTCGGCCTCGTGAGGATGATTGATGCTTTGGGTGGTGCGGTCTCACCCCGATCGCGCAATTGTCTCGATGACGTGCGCTAAAAATCGGGGCGGGGCCGAGGGAAAGGTTCACAAAGATAGTGAGCCCGGTGTCCTGAGTCGTTAGTTCGCTGTTACTCGGTAGGCTGGCGTGGCGCCCAGTCCCAAGCTTGCTCCGGTGGTGTTGTCCGACGAGGAGCGTTCGGTGTTGACCGGGTGGTCTCCGACGGCGGAAGACGGCGCAGGCGTTGGCGTCGCGTGCGCGGATCGTATTGCGGCGTGCGGAAGGCGGCACGATCGGTGAGGTCGCCGCCGAGTTGGGCGTGTCGCGGGCAAATTCAAAGACTCTTCCGCAAGGCCCCGTCAATCTTCCACAAGTGCAACTATCGCATCACGGACCACATGGTAGCGAACCAGCGATAGGCGAATTGGAGATTTTGTCAACCGGTCGCGATGCCAGATAGAAATTCGAAAATATTCCGAATCGTCGATGGAGTCGATCTCATCATACATAATCGCGTGTTCAGCAAGGACGGTTTCGATCACCAAGCGATCCTCGTACACCGCGACATGCAAATTCGGATATTGAAAACGCACCCAGCCGATCCAGCCGGTACATTCGTCCTCGGCGACCGGTTGCGCGGCAGGTCTTGGCATCTGCCCCACCGGCCTACCACGGCCT
>DATMCA010000525.1:0-2662 GCA_035559015.1 Umezawaea sp.
CAGGCTGGTCAACAGCCTGCGCTGCTGCGGTGCGGCCACTTCGAGCACGCACTCGCCGCACCGGACTTCCAACGGACCCAGAACACCGAACGACCAGCTCACACATCCACCCAGACACGCGTCGGCCGACCATGGTCTACAGCACTGACCGCACTCTGCTGAGTGGTGACGTTTCCGGGCACGTCGAAGTTGCCTCGGTCAGCTGATCGCCGACCATAACAGTTCCCAGATTCGCCCCGCGCTATTTGAATAGTGCGCGAATCACAGAACACAACGTGCGGACAATAGCCCGGAAGAGTCCTTCTTTTCACATGTCAGGACTCCGGCGAATGGATTAGTGGTCGGGCGAGGCCGACGTCTTGGGCGAGGCCGGGCCGAACGCGGTGAGGAACTTGTCGCGGAACTCGTTCATCCGCCAGACGGGCGCCTGACCACCGGGCTTGAGGCCGTCGTCCCAGCCCCAGCTCGCGACCCGGTCCAGCACGGCCGGGTCCTTCGCGACGATCGTGATCGGCACGTCCCGGCCGGCGTCGGCTCCGGTGACGACCTGGGCGGGCTGGTGGTCGCCCAGGAAGACGAGCACGAGGTTCTCGTCGCCGTAGTTCCGGACGTAGGAGATCAACGTCTTCACCGTGTACTCGACGGACTTCGCGTAGTCGGCCCGCACACTGCTCGGATCACGGCCGAAAATGGCTTCCGGCGGGTCCGTTCCCGAGATCATCGAGTTGTAGGTGGACCCGTCGCCGACCCGGTTCCAGTCGACCGGCTCGGGGATGGGCGACCACGGAGCGTGGCTCGACAGCAGCGGGATCGCCGCCATCACCGGCGCGTGGCCGGGCGTGGAGCGCTCGCGCTGCTGGAACGCGGACAGCGTGTACTGGTCGGGCATGGTGGCGTAGCCGAAGCGCGGCCCGCGGTAGCCGAGGTCGCCCCCCGCGCGGATCTGGTCGTAGCCGAAGTAGTCGCCCTCCGGCCACGCCTGGGTGATGCCCGGCATGACGCCGACGGACCGCCAGTCGGCGCGGCCGAACGCGCTGGGCAGGCTGAGGCGGTCGCTCGCGACGAGCGTGCGGTACCGCTGCTGGTTGTCGATCCACAACCCGGACAGCAGCGTCGCCTGGGCCAGCCAGCTCCCGCCGCCCGCCGTCGGCGAGGTGAGGAAGCCGCTGCGGGACGCGAACCCGGCCGCGCGCAGCTCGGCGCTGCCGGCGTCGAGGGCCGCGGTGACCTTCGGTGCGATCTCCGGGTTCTCCAGCGCGTCCCGGCCGTAGCTCTCCACGAACGTCAGCACGACGTCCTTGCCGCGCAGCCCGGTCAGCAGTTGATCGCCGGGCGTGTCGCGGAACGCGTCCACCGCGGCCTCTTTCGCGAACGCCTCACGGTCGTTCAGGCCCGCTTTGACCGCACGGGCGTGGTTGTAGACGAACTCCGTCGCGCCACCGGTGGAGATCGGCACACCGGGCACGGCGAGGGTGATCCAGGCGACCGCGAGCAGCGCGACCGTGCGCGTGGACGCGGTGCGGTGGCCGACCACGACGCGGGTCAGCCGCAGGACGGCCAGGGTCATCAGGACGATCAGCCCGATCACCAGCGCCACCGCCGCGACCACGACACCGATCGAGGCGACCCGGCCGACCGTGACGTCGACGTAGTCGACCGCGGGCCCGAGCAGCGGCCAGTCCAGCACCAGGTCGAACGGCCGGTAGAGCACCGTGTCGAAGCCGATGTCCATGATCTTCACCACGAACAGCAGGCCCAGCCCGGCGCCGCCGACGGCGGCCGCGATCCGCCGAGGTTTGGGAGGCAGCACGAGCACCAGGACCACCCCGAGCAGCCCTTCGACCGGGATGCGCAGGAACGCGCCGGGCGTGAACCGCTCGAAGTCGGCGGGGGCGACGAGCGCCACCAGCACGAGCAGACCCGCCAGCACCGTGGTCACGGGTGCCGCCACGCGGCGCCACCGGCTCACGGGAGCGGCTTCGTCCGGGGTCGCGAGCTCCACGGGGGTCCGCCGGAACCTGGCGATGAGCGACATTCTCCGAACCTCTCCTACGCGGGGCACTGCAAGGAGTAACGCGGCCCACCGGCGGAAGGTTCAGCCGGTGGCGGGCCCGGTCACCCGACTACGGTGGGGGCGTGACCCGACCGCACGTGCTGCTGAGCGTCGCCGTCAGCGTCGACGGCCACATCGACGACGGCGGCGGCCACCGCTTCCCGCTGTCCAACGCGGACGACTTCGACCACGTGGACCGGATCCGCGCCGAGTCGTGCGCGATCCTCGTCGGCGCCGGGACGCTGCGCGCCGACAACCCGCGGCTGCTGGTCAACAGTCCCGAACGACGGGCCGCGCGGGTCGCGGAGGGCCGGTCGGAGCACCCGCTGAAGGTCACCGTCTCCGGGTCCGGCGACCTGGCTCCGGAGTGGAACTTCTGGCACCACGGCGGTGCCAAGCTCGTCTACAGCACAGACTCCGGGGCGGAACGGGCCTCCGCCGCGCTCGGCGGGCTGGCGGACGTCGTGGCGCTCGGGTCCGGGATCGACTTCGCCGCCCTGCTGGACGACCTCGGCGACCGCGGGATCGACCGCCTGATGGTCGAGGGCGGTGAGGCCATCCACACCGCGTTCCTCGCCGCCGGGCTGGCCGACGAGATCCGCATGGCCG
>DATMCA010000526.1:0-2735 GCA_035559015.1 Umezawaea sp.
GCTGAGTCCGGGATAGGTGTGCACGTTCATCAGCAACGCGTAGTGCGCCCCCTGCACCCCGACGGCCCGAAACCCCGGCTCCTTCGCGGCCTGCACGGCCATTTCGGCACGTCGGAGCCCCCACGTGACCCGGCGCAGAGCTTCCTCGGGCGGCTGTTCCATGGCTTGACAGTAGCCGATGACTCGAATCAAGCGCTTGACATGACTCAAGCAAGCGACAAAGCTCAACCCATGTCAACCCGACCTGTCGCCCTGATCACCGGAGCCAGCAGCGGCATCGGCGCGGCCCTCGCCGAACACCTGGCCCCCACCCACGACCTGGTCCTGGTGGCCAGGCGCCGCGCCCGCCTGGAAGCGCTCGCCGACACCCTCGACACCAGGACCGAGGTGCTCGTCGCGGACCTGGCCACCCGCCCCGACCTGGACCGCGTGGTGGCGCGCGTCAACCAGGGCGACCTGAACGTGGTCATCTCGAACGCGGGCGTTGGCGGCTACGCGCCACTGGCCGAGGTGGCGCCGGCCGAGGTGGACCGCCTGTGGACCCTCAACGCCATCGCCCCGCTGGTCCTGGCGAGAGCCGCCGTTCCGCACCTCATCAAGGCAGGTGGAGGTGGCGTGATCACCATCGCGTCCCTGCTCGCGTTCAGCAGCGGCCTGGGCCTGAACCCGTACCCACCACGAACCCTCTACGCGGGCGCGAAAGCCGCCACGGTCGCCTTCACCCGGTCCCTGGCGGGTGAGTTGGATGGCACCGGCGTCACCGCCACCGTCGTCTGCCCCGGCCTGGTCGCCACCGAGTGGTCGGGCGGCGCGAACCACGACAACCCACGAGCCATGTCCCCGCAAGACGTGGCCACGGCGGCCTGGACCGCCTTCACCAGGGGCGACACGGTCTGCGTCCCGGCCCTCGACGACCCGGACCTGTTCGAGCACTTCACCGACGCCGAAGCCGCACTCCTGAACGCGGGCAACCGCTCCACCCTCGCCACGCGCTACCGCTGACGCACCCGGCGGGTGCTCCACCGGTTCCTGCTTCGACCGCAGGCCAACAGGTTCACGTGCCTAGCCGCGGTACCTGGCCTGGTAGGCGGCTTCGGCGCGGTCGTCCTCCTCGGAGTGCGCGGCTCGGCGCGTCGCCTTGCCCGTGCCGCGCGGGTAGCCCTGCTTGACCAGGCGCTGTTCGGTCGTCTGCTCCATGTACGTGATCGAGTAGAAGAACCCGACCAGGATGCCCAGCAGGCACGACATCAGGCGCACCCAGAGTGGGCCGGGGAGGAGGACGAGCAGGAAGATCGGGGACATCTGGACCAGGCCGCGGACCAGGTGGCGGAGCACCCACGTGCGGGCGGTGACGTCGTGCAGCACCCACTCGCGGTAGCGATCGGGAAGACGCCCGCCCACGGCGTACCAGAGCCAGAGGGCGGGGTTGGGCCTGCGGCGTTTCACCTGGTCAAGGCTACGAGGTCCACGTTCGGGTCGGCCAGGCGGTCCACGTCCGGCGAGGTGCCGATCAGTGACTTGACCTGGTCGTTCACCTCCCAGATGTTGACGTTCATGCCCGCGACGACCACACCGCCCTTCAACCAGAACGCGATGAACTCGCGCCCCGGCACGTCACCGCGGAACACGACCCGGTCGTAGCCGGTGACGTCGCCGACGAACTCCATGCCGAGGTCGTACTGGTCGGTGAAGAAGTACGGCTGGTCCTGGTAGCTCGCGCCCTTGCCGAGGATCGCGGCGGCGACGGTCGCGGGCTGGTTGAGGGCGTTCGCCCAGTGCTCGACCCGGATGTGCCTGCCCAGCACCGGGTTGAACGCGTTCGCCACGTCACCCACGGCGTACACGTCCGGGTCGCTGGTGCGCAGCGTCGCGTCCACCACCACACCGTTATCCACGTCGAGGCCCTCGGCGAGGTCCACGTTCGGCTCCGCGCCGACCGCCACCAGCACGTGGTCGGCCGGCAGCACCGTGCCGTCGTCGAGCCGCACACCGGTCGCGGTGATCTCCTCGACCCTGCTGTCGAACCGGAACTCCACACCGTGCTCGACGTGCAGGTCCGCGAACACCCGCCCCAACTCGGCGCCGAGCGCGCGCTGCAACGGCAACGCCGCCGAGTGCACGACGGTCACCTCGACCCCGGCCTGCCGAGCCGCCGAAGCAGCCTCCAGCCCGATCCACCCACCCCCGACCACGACCAGCCGCGAGCCCGCGGTCAACGCCTCCCGCAGCCGATCGGAATCCTCGACGGTCCGCAGGTACAGCGCCGACTCCGCGCCGGGGATCGACGGCACCCGCGGCGACGACCCCGTCGCGAGCACCAGCTTGTCGTAGTCGAGCCGCGACCCGTCGTCGAGCACCACCTGGTGCGCCACGAAGTCCACCGCGCTCGCCGTCGTGCCCTGCCGCAGGTCGACGGAGTTCTTCCCGTACCAATCGTCGGCCAACGCCTTGAAACTCGCCCGGTCGTCCTTGCCGCCCAGGTACCCCTTGGACAGCGGAGGCCTCTCGTACGGGTGGTGGGATTCACCCGCCACCAGCACCACAGCACCGTCGTACCCTTGCGCGCGCAGGGCCTCAGCGGTCTTGGCACCCGCCAAACCGCCGCCCAGGATCACGATCGTCATGGGTCAGTCGTACACCTTCCGACGACCGTCGGCTGGTCGGCCGCCAGCCGATTTCCCCCGCCCCCGACCCACCGCCGCCTGCCCCGTGCCAGCGTCCGGTTCAGCCCGCGC
>DATMCA010000527.1:0-2469 GCA_035559015.1 Umezawaea sp.
GCGAGCCGAGTGCAACGCCAACCGATAGCGGCGCCAACCAAACGCAGCTCAACCCGAGTACGGCGCCAACCAGGCACAGCCCGAACCGAGTGCAACGCCAACCAAGCACGCCCCAACCTGAGTGCGGCACCAACCAAGTGCGACGTTACCCAAGTGCGTCCACAAACCGGGTGCGGCCGGAGTCCAAAGCGCCCCGAACCGCGCAAGTCAGGCGAGCGGCCGACCAGACGGGTCGGGAGTGGTCGACGTGCGGTCCACACGGGAGGTGGCCCGGCGGCGGGCGCACCGTTGTGAGTCAGCAGGTCGGACGCTCCGGATCCGGTGAAAGCGCCTGATCCGAACGGATCGGCTTCCAACTCGGCACCCGCGCCCCAGGTCCACAAGGGACAGGCGAGACGCGATCCACGCGACCTGACCCACGCCAACGCTCCACCCGGGCAGAGCCGAAAGCGTTTCACTCACCCGAATCCCGAACCGCACGACCACCGAACCGACATCGCGTCGATCAAACCCGACAGCGCGTCGACGAACGGGAGACCCGACGGTCCGTCAGTTGCTCCGGGTGTAGGTCCAGCCGCGGCGCTGGAGGTCCGCGCCGGTGAACGCCTGCGGGCGGCCCCGGTCGTCGACTCCCACCCAGCGGGCGCGGAAACCTTCGAGCACGTAGGCGTGGCCCTTGCTCCAGACGACGCTGCACGGTGCGGTGGGCAGCGCGCTGGTGCTCGTCGTGCGCGCCGCCCTGGGCATCGCGGGCTCGGGCTTGGTTTCCGTGGTGGTGCTCATGTGTATCCCTCCACTGGGACTGTCGTCGACGTGGTGTTCGGCGTTATCCACGTCTCATCGATTCTGCGGGACTGTGGCGGGGGACACCGTCCGAATCCGGGGGTCGCGCGCCCACCGAGCACCTGTCGGCGCTGAGCTGTCGGCCGATTACGCCGGGCCGTCCGCAGACCGATCGAGCTGACAACCGTTCACCGTGCGGGGGCTGCCGCACGTCGTCCGACGAACTACACCCGCACTGATCAACTTCGAGGTATCCGCAGGTCAGGGCATCAGACGGCGGATGAACTCGATCGCCGAGACGGCGACCAGGGAGGTCACGAGAGCGGTCGAGACGGAGGCCGCGTTGCTCGGGTCCAGCTCGAAGAACGACTGTCCGAACGGGACCAGCAGGGCCAGCAGGAACAACGCCGCCATGGTCGCGACGAGCGCGATCTTCCACCAGACGAGTGGTCGTGCGACGACGCCGAGGACCCACAGCGCGATGACGAAGAGGGTGATGACGGCGGTCGTGCTGTCCTGCGCCGCGGTGGTGCCGTTGTCGACTGCGCGGGACGTCCAGTAGGCCGTGAACGTCGCCACGGCGGCGACCGCGCCCACCGGGACGGCCAGCCGCAGCACCCGCCGGACGAAGCCGTCGCGGGCGCGATCGCCGTTCGGCGCGAGCGCCAGGAAGAAGGCGGGGATGCCGATCGTGAGGCCGCCGATGAGGGTCAGGTGCAACGGCTGGAACGGGAACGGGAAGCCGACGACGCCGATGAGGATCGCCAGCAGCACCGAGTAGACCGTCTTGACGAGGAACAGGTTGGCGACGCGTTCGACGTTGCCGATGACCCGCCGCCCCTCGGCGACGACGAACGGCAGCGTGGCGAACCGGTCGTCCAGGAGCACGATCTGCGCGACGGCCCGCGTGGCCGGGCTGCCGGAGCCCATCGCGACGCCGATGTCCGCGTCCTTCAGCGCCAGCACGTCGTTCACGCCGTCGCCGGTCATCGCCACCGTGTGCCCGCGGGCCTGGAGCGCGCCGACCATGTCGCGCTTCTGCGCGGGCGTGACGCGGCCGAACACCGTGCCCTCCTCGACCGCGTCGCCCAGCGAGGCGGGCAGCTGCCGCGCGTCGACCGGACCGCTCGCCCCGACGAGCCCGAGCGACGCCGCCACGGCGCCGACGGCCACGGCGTTGTCACCGGAGATGACCTTCACCGTCACGCCCTGGTCGGCGAAGTACTCCAGCGTCTCCCCCGCGTCCGGCCGCACCCGCTGGGCGAGCACGACCAGCGCCATCGGCTCCACCTCGCCGGGCGCGTCGGCCGAGTCCACCGGCACGGACGCGCGGGCCAGCAGCAGCACCCTGAGCCCCTGCGCGCCCAGTTCCTCGGCGGCGACCAGCGCGGCCGACGCGCGCGGCAGCAGCACGTCGGCGGCCCCGAGCACCCAGTTCCCCGAGTCGCCGAAGCTCGCGCCGCTCCACTTGCGGGCCGACGAGAACGCCGCGAACGCCGTCACCGGCCAGTCGGGAGGGCTCGGGTGGGCCTCCAGGACGGCCTGGAGGCTCGCGTTGGGGCGCGGGTCGGCGGCGGCGAACGCGGCGAGCACCTCGGCCGCGTCGAACCCGGCGAACAGCGGCCGCACCTCGGACAGGCGCATGCCGTTCTCCGTCAGGGTGCCGGTCTTGTCCGCGCACACCAC
>DATMCA010000528.1:0-3337 GCA_035559015.1 Umezawaea sp.
GACACGAGAACCAACGGCAGGGCGAACGCGAAGGCGGTGATCACCCGGCGCATCCCGTCGCCGGTCCACGACGCGACTTCCCACCACGCGAGTTCCCTGATGCCGCGGGAATGGAGTTGGTCGGCGATGAAGCCCAGCCATTGCCGCGCCTCGGTCGAACGCCATGGCTCCCGCTGGTGATAGACGGCGGGGATGAGGTAGTCCAGCAGGTGGTCCTCGATCGTCGCACGGGTTGGGAACCGTTCCTGGTCAAGCAGATCCCGTGGATTGGCGGGCGTGTCGCTGTAGGCGGTACGGGCCAGCGCCGCCATCAACGGAAGAGACAGCGCCGCTCTGGACGGCGCTTCGGAGCCGTCCCGCAGAGCGGCCAGCACCGGGTGCCATTTCGTCCCGCCAGCGGTGGTCGTTGGTCGGGTCGTATATGGCAGGTAGGCAGCGAGATCGTCCACCGTCAACGGCAGCAGTTCGATCACGGCGGCCGCAGTCAACACATCGGATTTCTTCACGGCGGCCACGTACTCGGCCCGGCGGGAAGTCAGTATGATCGGGTCGTCTTGATCGAGGCTCGCGTTGAGAGCACGTAGCACAGTCGGTCTGATCTTCGTGGGGACCTCGTCGAGGCCATCGAGCACCAGTATCAGTTGATGGCGGCTCACCAGTTCTGCGGCCGCCGTGGATCCGCTAATAGTCCGCGCCGCCAGGGCCGGGTGCTCGAGGATCAGGCGGGACGCGACCCAGTCTGACAAGTTCTGCCGTACCGGGTTCCAGGACGCGAGAGGGAGCACCACCGGCACGCGTTCACCAGGCTGTCGTGCGGCTAACCGGTCGAGGACCAACCTCAGGGTGAACATGGTCTTGCCGGATCCGGCGGAGCCGAGGACAACCAGTCGTCCGGACGGGATCTGTTGGTAGGTCTCGGCGATCGTGCTGATCCCACTCGACAGGTCGAGTGGTTCGTCCGTTCCGTGGATGTTCCGCCAGTGGTCGGCGATAGCCGATGACGTGTTTGCCCACCGGACCGGCATGGGGCCCGGATCCTGGAGGCGGTGCAGCCGTTCTTCGGCCAGCCACTGGTCACGGACCTCGCTGGCCAGTCGTTCGCGCAGCCGGGCGAGGCCATGGTCAGTCAGCGCTTCTGGCCTACGGCTGACTCGCAGGCTGAGCAGCAGGGAAGCCACGGCGATGATCAAGCTACCCGAACTGGAAAGCTTGTCGGCGCGATCGAGCCCTTGCACGTAAAGGAATACAGCAAGCCCGGCTACAGCCAACCCGCCCAAGGTGAGTTTGGCTGCCTGATGGCTCACCCAACCATCATGCCACCGCTTCCACTCCGGGGTGAGCGGAAACGACATTTGGCAAGGGTTGTCCGGATCATCCAGGCACCTGGTCCGGCTCGGCGAAGATAGCGCCCTGACCCCAAATGTTGGACACCAGACTCACTTGGATCCCGACGATCCGGGTGGACAGGAGTCCCGCACAGATGGCGACGAAGCACTACCCACCGGAGTTCCGGGCCGAGGCGGTCGTGCTCTACCGGTCTCGACCTGGCTCGACGATCAGAGCGGTGGCCCAGGCCCTCGGAATCAATCACGAGACGCTGCGCAGCTGGATCCGCGATCGCCAGTCCGGCGTCGAACACGGGCAGGACCACCTTGTGCCAGCGGGAGTGGTCCGGTAAGGCCTGCCGGGCCAGCAGGTAGGGGTGCTGCAGCACGGCGATCGGGTCGCCGAGTTCGGCGGGCATCGGCAGGTTGAAGGTGTCCTTCCATCGGATCCACCGTGAGGCGAGCCGTCCGGCCAGCTCGGGGTCGGTGATCCGGGCGATGATCCTGTCCCGGACGGTCTGACGATCGGAGGCGCGCTCCTCGCGAGGGAGCCCATACGGGTGATCTGCTCGAAGGTCAGGTTGGCGATGGTCACATCGAGCTGTCGCCACCGCTCACCACGAGGGCGCTGAGCCAACAATGCGCGTCCCAAGTCGTCACGACCGCGGCCCGGACCGGAGGTGCTCATCGGTTCAGATGGCAGCCGCGATCTGCGCACGTCGGTACAGGCTGCGTGTCCGGCGTGGCGGCAGACGACGCGGCGGCCTGACCGGCTTCGGCTTCCGCAGCGGCGAGGTCAGCGGGGGCTGTGCGGGCCGCAGGGCCCTCTGTGGCGCGGCGTTCGTGGGTGACGTAAGAGTAGGAGCATGGTGACCGCAGTGGTGTTCGACGTGGGCGAGACGTTGCTGGACGACTCGCGCGAGTGGGGTGCGTGGGCCGACTGGATCGGCGTGCCACGTCATACCTTCTCGACCGTGCTGGGTGCGGTCACCGCTGCCGGCCGGGACAACGCCGAGACGTTCCAGTACTTCAAGCCGGGATTCGACCTCGCCCGCGAACGGCGGCTACGGGAAGAGGCCGGACTGAGTGAGCACATCGAGGACAGCGACCTTTATCCCGACGTCCGGTCCGGCTTGGCGCGGCTGCGAGAACTCGGCGTGTGGGTGGGGTGGCAGGGAACCAGACCGCCCGCGCGGCCGAGCTGCTGCGTGCGCTGGGCCTGCCGGTGGACCAGGTCGCGACGTCGGGCGAGTGGGGTGTCGCCAAGCCGTCGCTCGAGTTCTTCGCCCGCGTCGCGGAGATGGTGCCCGACGGACCCGGCGAGACGGTGTACGTGGGTGACCACCGGGACAACGACGTGGTGGCGGCGAAGGCGGCGGGGTTCCGCACGGCGTTGATCAGGCGTGGCCCGTGGGGCTACCTCTGGGCTGACGACCCGCTGGTGCGTCGCGACGCCGATTGGGTGATCGACTCCCTGCACGACCTGCCCGATCTGCTGGCGCCGCACTAGACGTCCGGCCGGGTATCAACGAGCACGAGCCCAGGCGGCGAGGTCGAGCAGTCCCGTGCTCGGGGCGCTGTGAGTACGCGGCAAGGTCGACAGCGAATGGCGGACCTGGGGATGGGTGCGGGTGTGCTCGGGCGCGGCCTGGCGGGCGGCTTGCAGGCACAGGTAGGCGTCCTCGTGGCGGCCGAGCGTGAGCTGGGCGCGGGCGAGGTCGATGAAGTAGTGGGAGCGACGTTCGGCGGGCAGGTTGTCGGGGGGTTGCCACGCCGCCGCCCGTTCGATGCCCAGAGGATCGCGCAGTTCGACGGCGACGGCGAGTTCGTGGATGCGTAGGGAGGCCGGCCCGAACGCGGTGCCCTGGTAGACGCCTTCGGGGACGGCGGTTGCGGCGCGGCGGGCTTCGCGCAGGTGGTCGGCGGCACGGTCGGGCTTGCCCGCCCTCCCGGCGACGACAGCGGCCCGCATGTGCAGGGCGCCGAACGCCGCCGAGGACGAGGCGGTGCCC
>DATMCA010000529.1:0-5547 GCA_035559015.1 Umezawaea sp.
GGGTGCCCGGACAGCGGCCTGAGGTCGACGTACAGATCGTCCACGTTGAACTCTTGCGGCGTGGATATGACTGGCATGAACCGACTCCTACGAGATCGACCAGCAGCGACTCATCGCTTCCCGTAGCGATTGAGGTCAAAGAAGAAGTCCTCCACGGGAGCCAGGTCACCCGCGCGACCGACCTCGTCGTAGACGAACTTGCCGACGGCCAGGTCCAGCACGCCGAGGCCGAACGGCGAGAAGAACACCGGCTTGTCCGCGGGGAGGTCGACCGCCCCCGTCATCACGTCGAACAACGTGCCGGACAGGAAGTCGCGGTTGCCCTCGGCCTGCTCGGCCAGGTGCACCGACGTGTTGGCCTTGAGGCAGTGCTCGACGTCGTCGACCACGTTGGTGCCGGACAGCACGACCTCGGGCGACAGGTCGCGCAGCGACACGTGCAGCACCAGGGGGTTGTGCTCGAACCACGTCGGGTCGGTGATGTGCGGCTCGCCCGCGACCGTGGCGAACACGACCAGGTCGCACGCCTTGATCAGGTCCTCGGCCGACTCGTGGATCATGACGGCACCGTCGCCGGTCGACTCGACGTACCCCTGGAACCCGGCGGCGTGGTCAGCGCTGAGGTCGAAGATCCCGACCTCGTCGAACGACCAGCCGGTGCCGGTGAGGTAGGTGTGGATGTAGCGGGCGATCAGCCCGGTGCCGATGAAGCCGACCTTCGCGGGCCGGACGCGGTCGCGGGTCAGCCAGTCGGCGGCCAGCGCCGCGGAGGCGGCCGTGCGGACCGCGCTGATGATGGAGCTCTCCATGCAGGCGATCGGGTAGCCGGTCTCCTGGTCGTTCAGGATCAGCACGGCCGACGCGCGCGGGATGCCGCGCTGGACGTTGGCCGGGAAGCTGGAGATCCACTTGACCCCGTGCACGCCGATGTCGCCGCCGACCGAGGCAGGCAGCGCGATGATCCGCGACGAGGGGTCCTCCGGGAATCGGAGGAAATACGAGGGCGGGTTCACGGTGTCACCCGAACCGTGCAGCCGGTAGGCCGCTTCGACCAAATCCAAGAGGTGCTTGTCCCGGTCCCGCAAAACCTCGTGAACCTGAGCGCCGGAAATCACCGCGAAGGTCGGAGACGGATCCGACATGTGTACCCACGCTCCTCTGCGCTAACCACGGCAGGATGCCGCGGCGACCTGTTCAATAGGATGTCGACCAGGACTGACGAGGCACTGACACAGGGCTGACGAGTCCGCTCACCTGCGACTATGGGTCTTCTAGCGGGCTTCTGGAGAAAATATATAGAAAATCGAGTTGTCCACTCGCCCGCAACACCGCCGGAACATTGACAGGCTCGCCGGCGCATGCCTATGGTCTTCCACAAGTCGAGCGCGCAATTCTTGGAAGTGCCGTCGCGCCCCCATCAACAATTCTAATCCGCGACTTTTGTCGTGTTGAGACAGGAAGGATCGTCTTCGATGGAAGATCGCAGGATCAAGAATGTCGTCGTCCTGGGTGGCGGCACGGCGGGCTGGATGACCGCGTCGTACCTCGGCCGGGCGCTCGGACCGGCCGTGAAGATCACCGTGCTGGAGGCGCCGTCGGTCCCCCGGATCGGTGTCGGCGAGGCGACCGTCCCGAACCTGCACAAGGTGTTCTTCGACTTCCTCGGCCTCTCCGAGGAGGAGTGGATGCGGGAGTGCAACGCCAGCTTCAAGATGGGCATCAAGTTCACGAACTGGCGCACCGGCGGCCGAGGTGACGCGAACCCCCGGCCGTACCGCGACACGACCGACCACTACTACCACCTGTTCGGTCTGCTGCCGAACCACGAGAACGAGCCGCTGTCCGCGTACTGGTCGCACAAGCGCCTCACCGGCCAGACCACCGAGGCGTTCGACTACGCCTGCTACCGCGAGCCCCCGATCCTGGACGCGAAGCTCGCGCCGCGGCACTCCGACGGCACCAAGTGGACGAACTACGCGTGGCACTTCGACGCCGCGCTGGTGGCCGAGTTCCTGCGCAAGTTCGCGACCAACAAGCAGGGCGCGATCCACATCCAGGACGAGTTCATCGACGCCGACGTGGACACCCGCGGCCACGTCACCGCCTTGAACACCAAGGGCGGCCGCAAGATCGAGGGCGACTTCTTCGTCGACTGCTCCGGCTTCCGCGCGCTGCTGATCAACGGCGTGATGCGCGAACCGTTCCTCGACATGAGCGACCACCTCCTCAACGACCGCGCGGTAGCCACCCAGGTCCCGCACGACGACGAGAAGAACGGCGTCGAGCCGTTCACCGGCTCCATCGCCATGACCAACGGCTGGACCTGGAAGATCCCCATGCTCGGCCGCTTCGGCACCGGCCACGTCTACAGCAGCCGCTTCACCACCCAGGACGCGGCCACGCAGGAGTTCTGCGAGATGTGGGGCCTGGACCCCAGCGAGCAGAAGCTCAACCACATCAAGTTCCGCGTCGGCCGCAACCGCCGCACCTGGGTCCGCAACGTCGCCGCGATCGGCCTCTCGTCCTGCTTCCTGGAGCCGCTGGAGTCCACTGGCATCTACTTCATCACGGCCGCCCTTTACCAGCTGGCCAAGCACTTCCCGGACAAGACCTTCGACCCGATCTTCTCGGACAGGTTCAACACCGAGATCAACACCATGTTCGACGACAGCAGGGACTTCCTCCAGGCCCACTTCAGCCTGGCGGCCCGCAACGACACGGAGTTCTGGCGCGCCTGCAAGGACCTCGTCCTCGCGGACGACATCAAGGAGAAGATCCGCATGTACAAGGCGGGGCTGGCAATCAACATGCCGGTCACCGACGAGAACACGTACTACGCCAACTTCGACGCGGAGTTCCGCAACTTCTGGACCAACGCGAGCTACTACTGCGTCTTCACCGGCCTGGGCTTCGACCCCCAGCAAACCCTCACCAAACTCACCCACCACCCCTCCATGCTCGACTCGGCGGAACACGTCTTCGCCGACATCAAGCGCAAACAAGCAGAACTGCTGAAAACCCTCCCCACCACCTACGACTACCTCAAGCAACTGCACGGCAAGTAAGCACTACCCCACCACCACGCCGGAGCAGGCCCTCACCTGCTCCGGCGTTTCCGCACGCCCACCCACAAACCTGAGCCCGCCACCTGGGCCGCACGAGTCGCACAAAGCCTGGCCACCCCACCACCTGGGCGACACGGGTCCTACAAGCCTGGCCACCACCACCAACAACCGGCGGCCAGACCGGAACCCTGGAAACGTGGCCCTACAAGCCGACCAGCCCACAACGAACCGGCAGCCGGACCGGGTCCTAAAACCCGCCTTCCGCAGTTAGTAGTCACACATGATCGCGGTTTTGCGGTCTGAGCTGGGGAAACGTGTTGATGCCCTGGAGAAGGCGTGTGCCTACGCTCTCCAGGGGGTGTCCGGCTGAGTTCAGCTCGGGTCGAATGCGGAGATTCGCGGTGGCGGTGTGATGGATAGTGCCTGGTAGATGGCCTGCTGACTGGTGCGGAGCGGGGTGGTCTGGGTGATCGTGCCGGCTTGGCCGGCGAGGGTGACCTGCTTGAGACGGCCGGTTTCGCGGCGGATGGTGCGCCAGCTTTGGTGGCAGGACAGCTCGGCGACACGGGTGAGCAGCAGCGCCAGCCAGCAGATCAGGACGTGGGCGCGGATGCGGTGCTCGAGCCGGTGGAACACCGGTCGCAGCAGCAGTTCGGACTTGAGATCGCGGAACCCGCGTTCGGCTTCGAGCAGGTTCTTGTAGCCCAGGGCGGCGTCCTCGGCGGTGATGTCGGGGTCGGAGGTGGCCAGCAGGTACTTGCCGTCCAACCGCTGCTCGGCCTTGACCTTGGCGCGGTCGATGACCAGGCGGCCGCTTGCCTGCTGGCGAATCCACCGCTTGAGCGTGGGATGGTCGCGCAGCGCGCACTCGGCGCGGACGTGCGCGGCCTCGGCCTTCTGCTTGGCCTTGTCACTGCCCGCCTTGACGCGGTCGCGTTCCCGTTGTGCCCGGATGCGTTCGAGTTCGGCCTCGATCCGGGCGATGGCCTGTTCCCGCTGAGTCTTGTCGCGATCGGCCTGCTCGGGGTTGTGACAGATGATGAACCTGGTGTCCGCAGCGCCGTCGACGCGGACCTCCTTGACCCGCAGGTTGTCCCGCACGCTCTGGTAGCGGCCCTGCCGGGCCAGGGCCGCCTCGGCGAGATCACCGCCGTCGCGCATCCGCATCCCGGCGATGTAGTGCCCACCGGCCCGGCGCAGGTAGGCCAGGTTGTCCGCGCTGGAGAAGCCACGGTCGACCACGGTGATCACCCGCCCGAGCTTCCAGTGCCGCATATCGTCCTTGACCTCGGCCAGCACCTGCTGATCGTTGGTGTTACCCGGCCAGCACCACACCCGCACCGGAATCCCCTCGCGGGTCACGGCCAGGCCGATGACGATCTGCGGCAGGTCGTCGCGGTGGTCCTTGGACTTGCCGTAGCGGCGGAACGCGTCCTCACCGTCCTCTTCGGTGTCACGCTCGAAGTAGGTGGAGGTGGTGTCGAAGAACAGCAAGTCGACCTCGAGGTTGAGCAGGTGCGCCACCGCGAAGAACACCGATTCCTGCACCGCACCCTCGGTGTCGGCCTCCACCAGCAGGTCCATCGCCCGATACGCCTGGTCCTCATCCATCGCGGCCAGGCCGGGGATGACCACGTCCTCACGAACCCACTCGGCGGCCGAGAGCTTGCTCATCGGCTCGATCGCCCTGTTGGCCACCAGCGCGAACAGCACCCGCTCGATGTTCGTGGTGAACCGTCGTCCGTCGGTGGCCTGCTTGATCGCCGAGGCGATCTGCAGCTTCTCCCACAAGCCGTGCAGCAGCCACGAGGTTCCGATCGGGCGGGAGTCGAGGACCTCCATCGGCGATGCCCCTGCGGCCAGGCCTGCCTCCACACCGTCGGACGGGCCGGACATCGAGCCCTCACCGTCGCCGAAGTGCTTGGTGATCGATGCAGCCAGTCTGCGCAGGCCGTCCACGTCCAATTGGTCAACCCGCCCGAGGTTCATCAGCACGTCCGGCTTGACCTTGCCCTCGATTCGGCGGTTGTGAGCCAGCGCGGCGTAGCGGACGACCGAGCCGTCGGTGTTGGTCCGCTGGGTGAACCGCAAGTACATGACCACACCTAAGCACGATAACCCAGTCCAGCACGAGCATGTTCGCTCAAGTCGTGTTACTACACTTTTGGGCTCTCGGAGCTGGGACCGGTGTGCCATAAGCCTGCGAACAGCGGTTCGTCTCGGCGATCAACGCCCGTGTGGCCACCAACTGCGGAAGCCGGGTAAAACCGTGGCCGATTTTACTTGGGGGATTTGCCCCTTAAAGTTGCAGATCGGGCAGGGCTTTCGGGCACTGCCTTTTAGCCCGATCAAGGGGCAAATCTAGGGGCCCCAAGTCAAATCGGCCACACCACGCTGGTACTGACTCCTCTCCTCAACCTCTCCCCCCAAGCGCCCCCGCCCGAACCCCAAGCACCCCACCCCGAACCCCAAGCACCCCAGC
>DATMCA010000530.1:0-4463 GCA_035559015.1 Umezawaea sp.
GGCCGAGCTGATGTCGGAGATCACCGGCGGCGGCATGTCGGCCGTGCAGGGCGTGCCGGTGGCGTTCGTGCGGCGCGCGCTGATCGAGACCGGGCTGACGGGCGTGTTCGTCGCGAACCTCAACGCCGACACGCAGACCACGATCGCGGGCGACCGCACGGAGGTCGCGGTGGCGGCGAAGGCCATCGCCGCGCTGCCCGGCGCGCGGGTCGTGCCGATCAACGTGAGCGGACCGTTCCACACCCCGCTGATGGCGCCCGCCGAGGCCCTGTTCCGCGAGGTGCTGGCCGAGTTCGAGTTCCGCCCCGCCCGCGCGCCCGTGGTCTCCAGCGTCACCGGCGAGGCGTTCGACGGCCCGGACCTGCTGGCCCGCCAGCTGTCCTCGCCGGTCGAGTGGGTGCGCGCCGTCACGACGCTGCGCGCGGCGGGCGTGACCGCGTTCGACGAGGTGCACGGCACGACCCTGAGCTCGCTCGTCTCCAAGATCGCCTGAGGAAGGCTGAAATGAACACGGACATCGCGATCGTCGGCGTGTCGGTCGACGTGCCGGGAGCCCACGACCTCGACGCGTTCTGGCGGATCATCAGCACGGGGTCGAGCAACGTGCGGCCGTTCCCGCAGGACCGGCGGCAGAAGCTCGACCAGTACATCCACTACCTGCGGGCCACCAGCATCGACCCGTTGAACGAGCCCGACATCGACTACCACAACGGGTCGTTCCTGGACGCGGTCGACACCTTCGACTACGCCGCGTTCGGGATGAACCCGCGGCAGGCGACGCTGACCGACCCGCACCACCGGATGGTCATGCGGGCGATGTTCCTGGCGTTCGAGGACGCCGGGTACTCCGTGGACCGCTTGCGGGGCAGCAGGACCGGCGTGTTCGTCGGGTTCGCGGTCAACCCCGGCTCGACGTACCTGGACTACATCTGCCGGATCGACCCGACGGTGGGCCAGCAGGCGATCACCGGGAACATCCCGACGATGCTGGCCAACCGGCTGTCGCACCTGCTGGACCTGCGCGGCCCGAGCCTGGTGGTGGACACCGCGTGCTCGGCGACGCTGGTCGCGGTGCACCAGGCCAAGAACGCGCTGCTGGTGGGCGACTGCGACATGGCCGTGGTCGGCGGCGCGCGGATCGTGTTCGCGCCGGTGAAGCACCCGCACTCCAACATCGGCATCGAGTCGTCCGACGGCGTCACCCGGACGTTCGACGAGGCCGCCGACGGGACCGGGTTCGGCGAGGGCTCCGGCGCGGTCGTGCTCAAGCGGATGGAGCAGGCGCTCGCCGACGGCGACCAGATCTACGCGGTCCTCAAGGGCAGCGCGGTCAACCACGACGGCAACACCGAGGGCATCACCAACCCCGACTCCGACTCGCAGGCCGACCTGCTGCTGGCCGCGTGGCGCAACGCCGACGTCGACCCGCGCAGCATCGGCTACTTCGAGGCGCACGGCACGGCGACCCGCGTCGGCGACCCGATCGAGCACGAGGGCATGAAGCGGGCGTTCGCCAAGCACACCGACGACCGGGGTTTCTGCGCGGTGGGCACGGTCAAGGCCAACGTCGGGCACCTGTTCGAGGGCTCGGGCGTGATCGGCCTGATCAAGGCGGTCGCCGTGCTGCGCAACAGGATGATCCCGCCGCAGGCGAACTTCAGCACCCCCAACCCGAAGCTCGACTTCGCTTCCGGACCGCTCTACATCCCCACGACCCTGCGCCCGTGGGAGTCCGAGGGCCCGCGCCGCTGCGGCGTGAGCGCGTTCGGGCTCGGCGGCACCAACGCGCACGCCGTGCTGGAGGAGTACACCGCCTCCAGCGAGCAGGCGCCGTCGGAGGGGGAGGTGCTGTTCACGCTGTCCGCCGCCACCCCGCGCTCGCTGACGTGGCTGGTCGAGCGGTACATCCGGTTCATCGACGGCGGCGGGCTCGCGCACACCGACATCGCCGACATCGCTTACACCACCAGGGTTTCCCGCAGCTCGCACCGGCACCGCGTCGCCGTCCTCGCGTCCGACGTGGACGACCTCCGCCGAGGCCTGGCCGAGCTGCTGGTCAACGGGCAGCGGCCGATCACCGGTCCGCTGGCCGCGCAGGCGAAGGCGTACCTCGCGGGCGGCCCGGTCGACAGCTCCCGACCGGCGGACCGCGCGCCGCGGATCGTCCGGCTCCCCGGCTACGCCTTCGACGAGACCCTGGCGTGGATGGAGTTCCCGGACACCTGGCGGGCCCAGTTGTCGTTGGCCACCAACGACGAGCGCCACCCGGTGACCCACGACGTCGAGTTCCGGCCCACCCCGACCCTGCCGCGGACCGGCGTGCCCGCGGGCGCGTCCGTGCTGGCGCTGGTCGACCCGGACACCGACGCCGAGGCGTTCCTCGCGACCGCCGACCTGGGCGACGTGCGAGTGCTGCGGCTGGGGCAGGACTTCACCGCCGAGTCGTTCGACGACGTCGCCCGGCTGGTCGGCGACGAGGACGTGACCCACGTCGTGCACGCCCTCGCGTTCGAACCGACCCCGGCGACCGACGTCGAGGAGGTCGAGCGGCGCACCGCCAAGAACCTCGCGAGCCTGTTCCACCTGTCGAAGGCGTTGATGGCGGCGGGGGTGAAGGTCGACCTGGCCGTGGTGACGCGGACCGCGGTGTGCGCCGAGGAGGGCGACACCACGGCGGTCACGGAGAACGCCGCGCTGGTCGGCTTCGGCAAGGTCGTCGGCCGCGAGTACCCGTACATCAAGGTCAAGCACCTCGACGTGGACACCGCCGTGCCCGGCCCGGCGCTGGCGGCGGAGGTGTTCTCCGCCGAGTACGGCCTCTTCCTGCTGCGCGGCGACGAGAGGTCGCGCGAGGTGTTCGTGGAGGTGCCCGACGTCGACGCGGACGGCCCGCAGACCTACCTCAAGCCCGGCGGCACCTACCTGATCACCGGCGGCACGGGCGCGCTCGGCCTGGCGGTGGCCCGCTCGTTCGCCGAGAAGCAGCCCGACGTCACGCTGGTGCTGCTCAGCCGCTCCGGGATGCCGCCCCGCGAGGAGTGGGACGACCTGCTCGCCGCGGGCACGGCGACCGACCGGATCACCACGGTCCGCGACCTGGAAGCCATGGGCACCAGGGTGTTCGTGCGCTCCGCCGACGCCGGTGACCCGAAGGCGCTCGCGGCGGCCGTGACCGGGATCCAGCAGGACCACGGCCGGATCGACGGCATCGTGCACGCCGCGGGCCTGCCCGGTGGCGCGACGCTGATGTTCCGGCTGCGCGAGGACTTCGACGAGGTCGTGCGGGTGAAGCTGCACGGCGCGTTCGTCCTGGACGAGCTGACCCGCGACGACCGGCCCGACTTCGTCGTGCACTTCTCGTCGGTGGCCTCGGTGTTCCCCGCACCCGGCCAGGCCGACTACGCGGCGGGCAACTACTACCTGGACAACCTCGCCCGCTCGCAGGCGGGCGGTCCGTGCCACGTCGTCGCGCTGGACTGGGTGGCGTGGAAGGAGATCGGCATGGCCGTCGACCACGGCACCAACGGCGACACCATGTTCAAGGCCCTCCCCACGTCCGTCGGGCTCGACGTCGTGGACGCCGCCCTGCGGTCCCGCCGACCGCGCCTGTTCGCCGGTGAGCTGAACTACCGGGGTGAGCTGATCCACCTGCTGCGCTCCTACGACGTGCCGCTGTCGGCCGACATCGACGCCAAGGTCGAGCGCGAGATGCACGCCCTGGAGGAGCGGCTGCTCAAGGCGTCGGAGAAGATCAAGGCGACCGTCGCGGCCGTGCGGGTCGAGCTGAAGGGCCGGGAGAACGGCGAGTACACCGACGTCGAGCAGTCGGTGGCGCAGTGCCTCGCGCTCGCGTTCGGCTACCCCGCGCTCGACGTCGAGGCGGACTTCTTCGAACTGGGCGGCGACTCCATCATGGCCGCCTCCGTGGCGAGCACGATCGCCGTCCGCCACGGCGTGCACTACGACGTCGCGGACCTGCTCGCCGACCGGACGATCTCGGAGATCGCCTACCACGTCGAGGAACTGGCCGAGTTCGCGGAAGACGTGGCCTGATGACGGACATGACCACGGGGCCCGCGCTGCGCAAGATCGTCGGCTTCGCGCTGCCCCTCACCGCGGCCAACCTGCTCCAGCAGGGGTACGTGCTGATCGACGGCATCCTGGTCGGGCACTACGTCGGCGTCGACGGCCTCGCCGCCGTCGGCGTGGCGGGCCCGATGTTCTACCTGCTCAACGCGATGTTCATCGGCCTCGGCACAGCGTTCACCATTCGGCTCGCGCACCTGCGCGGCGCTCAGCAGGACGGTGAACGCCGAGGCGTGGTGATCGCGCTGGCCCTGGTCACGGCGGTGTGGTCGGCCGGGTGCGTCGTGCTGGCGACCGTGCTGGCCGGTCCCGTCCTGTCGGCGATGGGGATCCACGGGCAGCTCGCGGAGGACTGCGCGCGGTTCTTCGGCACGCTG
>DATMCA010000531.1:0-5969 GCA_035559015.1 Umezawaea sp.
CGATCGAACTGCGGGAGCGTGTGCGGTGAAGGCGGAGGAACGAGTTGTCATCGTCGGCGGCGGCCTGGCGGGGCTGCGAGCCGGTGAGCGCTTGCGGGAACTGGGTTTCGGCGGCGAACTGATGATCCTTTCGGCGGAGAAGCACAAGCCGTACCACAGACCGGCGCTGTCGAAGGAAGTCATCACCGGCGAGCTGAACCCCCGTGAGCTGGGCTTCAAGATCAGTGACGAGATGGAGGCGACCTGGCGGCTGGGAGTGCCCGCCGAGTCGCTGGACACCGGCCGACGGGTGGTGGGGCTCCCCGGCGGGGAAGAGGTCCGCTACGACGGCCTGATCATCGCGACCGGCGTGGAGTCCCGGCACATGCCGGGCGCCCCGCGCCAGGACCAGCGCGTGCACGTGCTGCGGACGGTCGACGACGCCATCGCGATCCGCAACTCGATCGCGTCCACGCAGGGTCTCGTCGTCGTCATCGGAGGCGGCCTGATCGGCTGCGAGATCGCGGCCTCGGTGCGCGGCATGGGCCGCGACGTGGCGATCATCAACCGCGGCAACACGCTGCTGGGCGGCGCGACCGGCAAGGAGATCGGCGAGTACGTCACCGAGACGCACCGCGCCAAGGGCACGCGCCTGGCGATGGGCGTGAAGATCCTGCACTGGATGCGCCAGGCCAACGGCATCGCGATCCACCTGTCCGACGGCCAGGTGCTGTTCGCCGCCGTCGTGGTGCTCGCGGTCGGCTCGGTGCCCTCGATCTCGTGGCTGCGCGGTTCCGGCCTGGTGCTGGAGGACGGCGTGATGTGCGAGACGAGCTGCCACGTGGTCGGTGGCACGGACGTGGTGGCCTGCGGTGACGTCGCCCGCTGGCCCAACCTCCGGTTCGGCGGCGTCCAGCGCCGCGTCGAGCACTGGCTGAACGCGGTGGAGATGGGCCGCGCGGCGGCGGAGAACCTGTTGGTGGGTCGGGAGAGCTCCCGGCCGTACACGCCGGTGCCGCGCTTCTGGACCGAGCAGTACGGCATGCGCATCCAGGGCGCGGGTCTGGCGTCGCTGGCCACGGACACGACGACGCTGTCGCAGCCGACCGGTGACCACCGCACGATCACCGGGTTCATCAAGGACGGCAAGCTCGTCGCGATGGTCGCCCTGGACTCCCCCGGCGCCCTGATCCGCCTGTCGCCGCAGCTGTTCCAGCAGAACACCGTCACCCGGCCCGACCGCCAGGAGACGCTCACGCAGCACCTCCAGCGGCGCGAGCAGGCCCAGCCGGTGGCCGAGCAGCCGCGCGAGGTGCCGCAGGAACGGCCCGCGCCGCAGCCCGTGGCGCAGGAACCGCCGAGGCGCGAGCCCCCGCCGCGCTACGAGCCGGTGCCGGAGCCCCAGTACTCGGAGCCGCAGTACCCGCAGTACGCCGCCCCGGCGGCGGAGTACCGGCCGGAACTGGAGGACCAGGAGCAGGAACGCGAGTTGGAGGCCGCGATGGCCGAGGCGTTCCTCCCCCGCCGAACCCAGGCCCCGAGGTCCAGGTCCGGTGGCCAGCCCAGGCTGCTGGTCCGCTCGGGCGGAGGCGGCGGCCGCAGCAGCGCCCGCCCACCCCGCTAGCGGGTCCGTTCCAGTTCGCCCCTGTCGTGCGGTTCCGTCGCCCGGCCGTTCGCTCGCTCGTGAGCGAACGGCCGGGCCCGGAAAGCCCGGTGTGGGTCGTGGCCGCCCCACCAGGGCCCGTTCGGGTTCGTCTGCCCTGTGTCCCCCGGTTCGTCCGGGGGACACAGGGCAGCGGCCTGTTCGAGGCCGGCGGACCCGCGCGAACCGGTCGGTCTGCCCTAGCCGGTCGGCGGCTAGTCCGCCGGGTGTTGCGCCGCGTCCAGCACGGACGCCCGCACGGCACCCGGTCCCCTGCTCCTGCGGTACCTCATGGACAGGCGCACCTCGCCGGGGTACTTGTCGTCCGGCAGCTCGTACGGTCCGCGCCGGGCCCAGGCCACCCCGACGCTGAGCGGCCACGCGTCGACCACCTCCTCCGCCCCCGTGTCGAGGTCCGTGGCGACGAGCTGCGCGGCCCCCACCGTGCCCTCGTCGCAGCCCTGGACCGTCGTCAGCGCCACGTACGGGTAGAGCTTGGTGAACCTCGCCTCCCACACCGTCTCGAACGACGCGCTGGTGACGGTCGGCAGGTCCTGCGCCCGGACCGGCCCGAACGTCACCGGCAGCCACGGCGGCACGACGACGCCGTCGGAGTTCGTGAGTTCTTCCACCTGCTTGCGCAGAGCCCGGACCTCGTCCTCGAGGTCGGTGATGCGCACGTCCTCAACCATGCTGAGCCCCCCTGTATCGGCTCTTCCATGGGTAGCACACGAGGATGGTGAACGGCGGAGGAACGCCGGATGCCGAACAAGTCGTGTGCGGGCACTGTTCACCTGCACGACCAACCGGGGTAATGACCGGTGCTCAGCATTCCGGGGAACACTTGACGCCGAACAGGCGAACGACCTCGGGGAGTTGTGGTGTCAATGCCGACGAACAGGACCGCAGCAGTCACCGTCGTGGGGATCCCCGCGCGCAACGAGGCGACCACCGTCGCCGCGGTCGCCCGAGCCGCTGACGCGGGCTTGCGGGCGGCGTTCCCCGACGGCCGCAACGTCGTGGTGCTGGCCGACAACGGCAGCACGGACGGCACGGCCGAGCGCTTCGAGGCGACCGACCTGGCCGTGGAGAAGGTGGTCGTCCGGTCCGGCGGGATCGGCACCGGCAAGGGCACCAACGTGTTCGAGATCCTGGACCAGGGCGCGGCACTGGGCGCCGACCGGGTGCTGCTGCTGGACGCCGACGTCCGGTCGACCGAGCCGGAGTGGATCGACCGGCTGGCGTGCGCCGTGGACGGTCCGGAGCCGACCATCGCCGTGCCCGCCTACCGCCGCAACAGGTTCGAGGCCAACACGACGAACCACCTCGCCAGCCCGCTGCTGGCCGCCGTGTACGGCGTCCACGTTCAGCAGCCGATCGGCGGCGAGTTCGCGTTCAACCGCGCGTTCATCGAGCGCGCCAGGACGTGGGCGCGGCCCGCGAGTTCCTACCTGTACGGCATCGACGTGTGGCTGACGGCCAACGCGCTGCGGGAGAACCTGCGCGTGGTGGAGGTCCCGTTGGGGCGCAAGCTGCACAACTCGCCGTTCCCGAAGATCCTGCGGCTGCCCCAGCAGGTGCTCGACTCGCTGTTCCACGTCCTGCTGCACACCGACGGCGTCCGCCCGCCCGAGCCGCGCGACCAGGTCACCCGCGCCGCCATCGACAGCGCCTCCGTGCGCCCCGATCCGGTCGTGGTGGCCCACGTGACCCACCAGGTCGGCCGGTACCTGCTGGACCACTGGACGGGCGTCAGCGACCTCTTCCCGGCCGCGCGCGACCTCCGTGCCGCGCCGTGGGGTCTGCGGGTCGGCACGGACGAGTGGCCGCAGCTGCTGGCCGACGCCGTCGCCGGGGTCGCGGCGGGCGACCTGGAGTCGACCCGCGACCACCTCGTCGCGCTGTACGTGAACCGGGTGCTGACGTTCTGGGACGAGATCGAGGGCCTGGACGGACCCCGGATCGACGTGCTGCTGGACCGGCAGGCCACCGAAACCGTCGCGGCGGTCGAGTCGCGGAGCATCGTGTTCGACCGAACGGCCGCACCCTCGGTGTTCCACGAGGGCCACTGGATCGGCTACAACGAGGAGTCCGAACAGCCCCTCGGGTGGAGCGTTCCGGCCTGAACCGGTCCCGGCGTAACGGACAGGCTCACAGGAACGCTCAACAGGCATGAGCCAACGCGGCGACCTGCCGAGCAAGGGACGATCGAGCTGGCCCGTGGCACTCGTGCTGCTGGCCGTGGTGTTCCTGGTGCTGGCCGTCTGGAACGGAGTCCTGGCGGTCGGTGACTCGGCCCTTTGGCGCAGCGTCACGGCGGCGGCGTGCGGACTGTGCGCCGTCGCCCTGATGGTGATCGCCTTCAACGATCGGCGGAGGTAGGCCAACGACCGATAAGGTCGTGCGCATGGTCTTCTTCGGCGCCCTCCTGGCCCTGCTGGGCTTGGCGACGCTCGCGTTCCGCGACGCCGACGTCCTCGGCGTGCCCCCGCTCGGCCTCGGCATCGGGCTGCTGGTGATCGGCGCGGCCTCGATCGGCCTGGGCTTCCTCCGCCGCGCACAGGCCCGCCGCAGGCGCATCGCCCGCGGCGAACCGGAACCTATCGGCAACGTCTTCGACCGCGCACGAGCACTGCCCCGGCTGCTGCGGGCGGCGCGCAAGGAGGGCTACCAGGGCCTGCCCAAGGGCCGCATGGCGCTGTGGGGCTTCGCCCTGGTGTACCTGATCTCGCCGATCGACGTGATCCCGGAGTTGCTGCCGATCATCGGGGTGACCGACGACGCCGGTGTGGCGGTGTGGCTGCTCACCAGCGTGTCGGCCGCGGCGGGCGTGTACCTGCGGTGGGAGAAGGACCGCAAGGGCCACACCGGGCAGACCGGGCAGCCGGGACTACCGCCGGCCTAGTCGAGAGCGCCCAGGAACGCCCGCCACTGGACCACCGGAAAAGCGAGCACCGGACCACCGGACTTCTTCGAGTCCCGCACCAGCACGGCCTCCTGAGGGGTGGCCACCTCAACGCAGTTGCCATTGGGGTCACCGCTGTGACTGCTCTTGCGCCAGGCCAGTTCAACGCAGTCGCTGTTCGGCTCACCGCTGTAGCTGCTCTTGCGCCAGGTCAGGTCCATCGCGGTCCTCTCGACGGTCGTAGGCATCCGCCCAGCGGGCGAACACTGACCGTGATTGTCCCGCATCGAGCGCGAGTGCGGCGAGAACCTCACCCTTGCGCTGGTACACCTGGATCGACCGCTCGTCCTCGGCGAAGACGGTCGCCACATCCGTCTCGCTGTAAGCGACCGGTCTGATCGGCTCCCTGAAGGTCATCAGGTTGTAGGCGTGGAGCAGCGCGGGGTGGCCTGGTGCCGCCAGCGGAATCACCCGTGGCCTCAGCCTCTTCCACTCGCACATGAACGCCAAACTCATCATCTGGTCGTGCATGACCTCCCTACCACCGATCACCGTCTGCAGGGCTGTCTCGTGGATGTAGAAGGTCGCATCGGGTGCCCGACTCCCGATCAGAATCTGCTGGCGCCCCATGCGGGAGGAGACGAAGTAGTCCATCTCTTCCTTCGACAGCGGCGCGTGCTGGGCGAACACCGCCCTGATGTACCCCTCGGTCTGCAGCAGTCCAGGGATGAGCATCGGCTCGTACTTGTGCATCGTCAGCGCTGCCCGCTCGTGGATCATCAAGCACAGCAGGTTGTCCGAGAGCTTCCCCTCGTGCGCCCGGATGAAGTGCCCAATGTCCTGTTCGGACGCGATGCGGCGGATCCGTTCCCTGGTCTGCCTGTCCGCTCCCAGTTTGCCCAGCAGCGTGCCGTAGTCCCACGAGTCGGTGCCGCGCCAGCCGTTCTCCATCTTGCTCAACTTGCCCGGCGACCACCCCAACTCCTCGGCGACCGAGGTGGCCGTCAGGTTGGCGCGCTTGCGGGCCAGGTGGAGTTCCTGGCCCAGCTCGCGACTGCGCGCGGTGGTCGGCCGGGCGTGGTGCTCGGCGTCGAGGTCTGCGTCCATGACACCTGAAGCTAACGCCCGCCGCTCCCGGATCCCTTGCCCGACGGGACATTCCACTCCAAGGAGGCACCTTGAGGGGGTTCATGACCGGTGGTCAACATCTCGCGCAGCACGCCGATCAGCCAGATCACCGTGAACGCGATGACGGTGGGGTTCTTGACGAACAGCAGCAGCGCCAGGCCGTCCCGCCCGACCAGGGCCTCGGCTCCGACGTCGAACACCAGGAACGCCACCGACAGCATCCCGCCCTGGAGCACGAGCGCACGCCGGCGGGCCCGCACGAAACGACCCGCGTTCCCCCACCGCCACTCCACCCCGCGAAACGCGAACCGCCAG
>DATMCA010000532.1:0-2825 GCA_035559015.1 Umezawaea sp.
TGACCGAACAGCATGCCGAGCCCCTGGCGAACGGTGCCGCGCTGAGCTTCGCCGCCCACGTTCCGGACAACCACTGCTTCAACAGTCGTGGTGGCAGGGTGCTTCCGCTATTCCGCGACCGTGACTCGACCGAACCGAACTGCGCTCACTCCCTTCTCGACAAGCTCGGCAAGTACCTGGGCTTGACGATCGACGCCGAGGACATGCTGGCCTACATCGCGGCCGTCGTCTCCCACTCCGGTTACACCGCCCGGTTCCGCGAGGAGCTGAAAGTGCCCGGTATTCGCGTGCCCATCACCTTGGACACCACGATGTGGTGCGAGGCCGTGAAACTCGGCAGGGAGGTCGTGTCCCTGCACACCTACGGCGAACGCATGGGGACCCACACGAACGGACGGCGACCGACTCCATTGGTGGAGGTGTCAGCGGATGAGGGGAGCATGCCGAACACCATTCGATACGACGAGGACACCGAAACGATCGTGATCGGCGAGGACACACTCTTCGAACGGGCCGGACGGATAGGCCCCGTTCGCGCGGAAGTATGGAACTACACCGTCGGCGGCATGCCGGTCGTCAGGAAGTGGTTCAGCTACAGGCAGCAGGATCCCAAATACCGCAAGCGAACATCTTCTCTTGACGACATCAACCCGACTCGATGGACAGCACGGTTCGACGACGAACTGCTCGACCTGCTTGAGGTCTTGGACGGTTGTGTGGCGTTGGAGCCACCGCAAGCGGACTTGCTCGACCGCATCCTCGTAGGCCCAATCGTGACTGTGGCCGATCTCGAACGGGAAGGTGTCTTTCCCGTTCCCCTATCCGCGCGCAAGCCACCACGACACGACCCGATGCTGCTCTGAGCGACCGAGGAAGGCGCGACCACACTGCCGACCAGGGGGATGCGCGGCGTCTGCGTGTGCCCGGAAGACCCGGAAGACCCACGACTACCTGCGGGAACTGGCCCGGTAAGGGGCGGGAGGAGCGCCACGATGGGCTCGTGAGTCCCAAGTGAGGTCAGGCCCCGAGGGGTCGACGAGTAGTCACTCTTCCCGCCGTCGACACCGTACCCAACGACGGACTCCAGGTGTGGCTCGGCATACTCGTTTCCGACCGCTCAGCCGATCGGGAAGGTCAGACCGTGGGCAAGAACAACCGGGAGCGGCGAGCCGCCAAGCAGAAGGCCCGCAAGCGAGAGGCGAGGCAATCGCCTCAAAGCTCCTGGTGGTCTGCCCAGGCGGCGCCGACCGTTCCCGAGTTGGCCGACATGCTGTGGATCATCGCGGTGGAGTCGAACAACTCGGCGGACAGCCGCGCCGCCGTGGCCCGGTACTCCGGGCGGGCCGTGGAAGCCGCGGCGGACCTGGCGCTGCGGAAGGCCGTGACGGCCACGTGGCAGTTCGGCTGGCTGCCCTACGACCTGTTCCAGGTCGTCCGGCGGGAACTCGGCGACGTCGCGGTCGCCTTGATGGTCGACACCATCGCGGACGAGGCGAAGCAGTACGCCCCCGCCACCCTGCACCCCCGGTGGCGGCAACAGCTCGACGACATCGGCGCGGCCACCTGGTGGGAGCAGGGCCAACCACGTCTCGGCCAGTGGGCGACACGGCACCGGCAGTCCGCGGAGGACGCGCTCACCCTGGTGGTGGAGCTGCTCCGACTGCTCATGGGCCTGATCGAACTGCCGGTGATCCTTCCTCTGCCGGGGGCCGCGACCACCACGGCCGGAGCATCGGCAGGGGTCGACCAGAAAGTCTTGGGCCGCGTTCGCGGGCTCCTCGCCAAAGCCGAGTCGACGCAGTTCCCCGACGAGGCCGAGGCGCTGTCGGCCAAAGCACAGGAACTGATGAACCGGCACGCCTTCGACCGGGCCCTGCTCGACGCCGAAGAACACGTCGCGCAGACCGCGACCTCGCGGCGGCTGTGGCTGGACAATCCCTACCTCAGCGCGAAAGCGCAGCTCGTGCACGTCGTCGCGCAGGCGAACAGGTGCCGTGCCGTCATGTACGACAAGATCGGCTTCATCGCACTGGTCGGCGACGAGATGGACCTGGAGATCACCGAATTGCTGTCGATGTCACTCCTGGTCCAAGCGACCAGGGCGATGGTGTCGGCGGGCAGCCAGACCACCCGCACCGGCCAGTCCCGCACCCGCTCGTACCGGCAGTCGTTCCTGATCTCCTACGCGACCCGCATCGGCGAACGGCTCCACAAGGCCAACGAAGTGACCGACGACGATCGTCTGCTGCCTGTGCTCAGAGACCGCGAGGAGGCCGTCGACGAGCTGTTCGACTCGCTGTTCACCGCGACCGTCGAACGATCGGTCTCGGTGAGCAACACGGCCGGATGGCACGAGGGCCGAGCCGCTGCCGACGTGGCGAACCTCGGGGTCGATCGGACCCCTGTCCGCTGACCGTGGTCACGCTGTCGGATTCTCGAACTCCTCCGTGCCCTCGTCACCCAGCAGGTCCTCATAGGCGTTCGGGATGTCCAGGAACAGATCGTCGCACTTGTCGAGAAGATCATCCAGCCGTGACGCGAGTTCCACGGGCGGCAGGTCGCAGGCCTCGCACAACCTCAGGTGGAGATCCGTGAAGGTCTGGGTGATGGGGTCTGTGTCGAAGTCCTCCCAGCTCTCGCTCAAGTAACCGAGGAACCTCGCCCACACGACGACAGCTTCCTCCACCACGTCCAACAACTCGACGGTAGCGGGCCGCTCGGCGAGCACCTCCAGTTCGGCGGCCATGTCCCGGCCTGCCGCCACCAGGTCGTGCAGCTGCCATCGGTGGCTGGTCTCGGGGATCGAGGCAGTCGCCTCAACCGCC
>DATMCA010000533.1:0-2415 GCA_035559015.1 Umezawaea sp.
CCGGGGTCAGGTCGCCGGCGAACATGCTGACGCCGAGCAGTTCGACGCTCTCGACGAAGGCCCGCAGGAGGAGGAAGAACCCGACGCCGAGCACCAGCCCCACGACCGCGCCCGCCAGCGCGTCACCGGTCGCGATCCGCCGCACCTGCCGCGGCCCCGCGCCGATCAGCCGCAGCGCGGCCAGCCGCCGTTCCCGCTCCGGACCGGCGAGCCGGGTGCCGATCGTGACGAAGACCAGCACCGGCAGCAGGAGCACGACCGCGCCGACCAGCCCGAGCGCCCAGTACCAGGGCTCCGTCCCGTCCGTCACGACGGCGGCAGGGGTGCCGAAGCCGTAGTAGGCGGTCCGGTCCGTGCGCGGGATGGTCGCGTCGCCCGCGATGAACAGCAGGTGGTTGGGCCCGATCAGCCCCTCCTGCGAAATGGTCCCGACGACCCTCTGCGGGAACCTGGGCCGCAGCAGTTCCCCGTCCGGCGAGGCGAGCAGGTCGGCCAGCGCGGGCGACAGCACGATCTCCCCGTCGGCGGGAATCCGTTGCAGGCCGGGGGGAATCGGCGCTCGCGGCCCTTCGGGGAAGACGTAGCTGCCCATGACCTCGTCGCCGCGGTAGTGCTCGGGGCGGTACACCCGGTACAGCGCCTCCGCGCCGGACGGCCGCTTCTGCTCGTTCACCACCCGCGAGTGGTCCTGCCGGGCCTGCCGTTCGGCGAAGGCGGTCGGCATCGACGCGCCGACGAGCAGCACCGCGACACCGAGCCCGACGCCGATGCCGGTCAGCGCGAGCCGCCGCCACGACGACCGGCCGCCGCCGAGCGCGATGCGGACGCCGAGCGCGAGGTCGTTCACCCAGCCCTTCACCCGGCGTGCTCCACGACACGGGACCGGCCGTCGCGGACGACGACCTCGCGGTCGGCGTACGCGGCGACGCGCGGTTCGTGGGTCACCAGCACCACGGCGGCGTCGGTCGCGCGGGCGGCGGCGAGGAACAGCGTCATCACGCGTTCGCCGTTGAGCGAGTCGAGCGCGCCCGTCGGCTCGTCCGCGAAGATCACCTTCGGTGCGGTGACCAGCGCGCGGGCGACCGCGACCCGCTGGCCCTGGCCGCCGGACGTCTCACCGGGCCTCTTCGCGGCGACGTCGGCGACCTCCAGCTTCTCCAGCCACTCGGTCGCACGGCTCTCCGCGTCCCGCCGCTTGACCCCGGCGAGGCGGAGCGGCAGTGCGACGTTCTCGACGCAGGACAGCTCGGGCACGAGCTGGCCGAACTGGAAGACGAAGCCGAACTCGGTGCGGCGCAACTCGCTGCGCCTGCCGTCGGACAGCGAGCCGAGGTCGACGTCGCGGTAGCGGACCTCGCCCGAGTCGGGGGTGAGGATGCCCGCGAGGCAGTGCAGCAGGGTGGACTTGCCGGAACCCGACGGGCCCATGATCGCGACGATCTCGCCCGCGTCGACGGTGAGCCCGGCGCCCGCGAGCGCGGGGGTGGGACCGAACGCCTTGTGCAGGTCGGTGGCGGACAGCAGGGTCATCGGCCGACCCGCTTCGCGAGCTGGTCGAGGCGGGCGGTGGTGAGTTCGAGCCAGCGCAGGTCGGCTTCGAGGTGGAACAGGGCGTAGTCGCAGATCAGCTGGTCGGCGAGGTCGCCGTCGGTCTTGCGGCGGGTCAGCTCGCGCATGGCGTTCAGGTGGGCGGCCCGCTGGGTGTCCAGCACGTCCGCGGCCTCGCGCCCGGACAGCAGCGCGAGCACGACCTTCGTGTACAGCGTGTTCTGGAGGTACGGCTCGGGCTTCTCCGGGGTGCCGAGCCACTTCTCCACGTCGGTGACGCCCGCGTCGGTGATCGCGTAGCGCTTGCGGTCCGGGCCGGAGCCGGACTCGACGCCCGCCTCCTGCACGAGGCCGTTGCGCAGCAGGCGGGACAGCGTTGTGTACACCTGCCCGTAGTGCAGGGGGCGGTCCTGGCCGAACTGGTCGTCGTAGGCCTTCTTCAGGTCGTAGCCGTGGCCGGGGCCGCGTTCGAGCAGACCGAGAAGGGCGTGTCCGAGTGACATGCCGGCGACTATACACACGATGTATACACAGGGTTCATACCCCTAGAAGCGAGGTTGTCTCGCCTGGATCGGCCCATCGCAGCCGGGTTGCCGGCTACAGTGGAGAGGTGACTGGTCTGGCAGCCGGCTGGGATCACGCGAGTTTCGCGCACGATCGAGCCGGCGATGCGGAACACGATGTCGAACTGCTGCTCGCCTTCCTCAACACCAGGGACCTCGAACTCGGCACCGACGTGTTGGACGGCGCGGCCTCGTGGCGGGCCTGGGTCACCGAAAGAGGACTGGGCCACGTGGACGACCTGGCGAAGGTCCGTTCGGCCCGGATCGCGCTCCGGTCCTCGCTCGGTGAACGCGCCGCGGCGAA
>DATMCA010000534.1:0-4938 GCA_035559015.1 Umezawaea sp.
CGGCCGCCTCGCCGCGTTCGGACACCTGATCGGTGGCGCCGAACAGCCTGGCGACGGCTGCGCGGTCCTCGTGGCGGCCCATCGCGATGACGCGCTCCGCGCCGAGCCTGGAGGCCGCCAGGACGCCGCACAGGCCCACCGCGCCGTCACCGACCACGGCGACGACCGAGCCCGGTACGACACCGGCGGAGAGCGCGGCGTGGTGTCCGGTGCCCATCACGTCCGAGAGCGACAGGAACGCGGGCAGCAGCTTCGCGTCGGCGTCCTTGGGCACGCTCACCAGCGTGCCGTCGGCCTGCGGGACGCGAACGGCCTCTCCCTGGCCGCCGTCGTGCCCGGTCTGGCCCCAGATGCCGCCCTGCCGGCACGAGGTCTGGACCCCGGCCGCGCAGTACTCGCAGGTGCCGTCGCTCCACGTGAACGGGGCGATGACCCGGTCGCCGACCCGGACGGTCGTGACATCGGAGCCGACGTCGACCACCTCCCCGACGAACTCGTGCCCGATCCGCTGGCCGGGCTTCCGCTTGGAGACGCCCCGGTACGCCCAGAGGTCGCTGCCGCAGACGCAGGCCAGTTCGACCCGCACGACGGCGTCGGTCGGTTCCTTGAGAACGGCGTCCGGCACGTCTTCGACGCGGATGTCACCGGGTCCGTGGATGGTGGTCGCGCGCACCGCTCCCCCTCGTGTGTCGACGGTCTTCCCGCCCCATCCTGACCCTTCCGAACTGTTCACGCGCAGGTGACCCGCTTTTACGAATCACATTCGTGTTCGGGTCGTGTTCGGGAACGAGGGAGGCACACCCGGAACGGAAGAACACGCCTAGGATGTTTCAACCGTGCCCGTGCAGGAGAAAGGTGGCGTGGTTTTGGCCACACCCGCGTTCAGCGAAGAATCCCGCTCACCCCAACGCGGACGGCCGCGTGACGCGAGCCGGGACGACGCGCTGCGCCAAGCCGCGCTGGAGGTGATGGCGGAGGTCGGCTACCGCGCGCTGACCATGGACGCCGTCGCCGCACGAGCCCGAGCGGGCAAGGCGACCATCTACCGGCGCTGGGAGTCCAAACTGGACCTGGTGATCGACACGTGCACCCAGCTCGCGAGCCGGAACCTGGCCGCGCCGGACACCGGGTCGCTTGCCGAGGACTTGCGCGAATTCCTCAGCTCGTTCGCCGCATTCCTGTCCGGCCCCATCGGCAAAGCGGCCCAGGCCCTCGTCGGTGAACTGCCGCACGAACCGGAACTCGCGAACGCATTCCGCGAAACTTTCCTCATCTCGCAGCGGGACGTTCTGCGTGGAATTCTGGAACGCGCTCTCGAACGCGGTGAGATTCGACCTCACGCCCCACTGGGCCTGACCGTCGAACTCGCGGGAGCGGCGCTCATCTACCGGCTCATGCTCACCGGCGACCCGTTGGACCAGCCGTTCGTGAACAAGGTCGTGGACCAGGTCCTGCTCCCCCTGGTGGGCAAGCAAAACTGATCAGGACAGCACTATTGCGGACACATCCGGCCCAATTCGACAGTATTGTCGGTTGAGCCAGTGAATAGTGTCGCGCAAATGGGAGGCTGCCATAGTCCAGCCACCGCAGCGGCGTACGCCCGGTTGGCCGAGGGCAACGTTGCTGGGCCAGTTGCGCCCGCCCACCCGCGACCGGCTGCTGGCGCTTGGCACGACCGTGGCGTACCGGGACAACGACGTGATCCTCACCCACGGCGAACCCGGCGACAACGTGGTGCTGCTGCTCAGCAGCGCGGTCAAGGTCGTGGTGCACAGCGAGCACGGGCCGACGGCGCTGCTGGCCATCCGGATCCGGGGTGACCTCGTCGGCGAGCAGTCCGTCATCGACCGCAACCCGCGCTCCGCGAGCGTGATCGCGTGCGGCGACGTGCTGGCCCAGTCCATCGGTCGCGGCGAGTTCGAGGCGTTCCTCAAGCGCACGCCGGACGCTGACCACCAGTTGCGCACGATGATGAGCGAACGCCTGCGGTGGGCCGACCAGCGGCGGGTCGACTTCCTGGCGCTCAAGGCGTACGCCAGGGTGGCCCGCGTGCTGGTCGAGGTCGCCAAGACGTGCGGCTGGGAGGACGAGGAGACCTGGGACATCACCATCCCGCTCACCCAGGAGGAGTTGGGCTCGCTGGCGAGCATCGCCCGGCGCACGGTGGAGCAGCAGGTGAAGAAGCTGATCGAGGCCGGTCTGGTGCGAACCGCCTACCGGAAGACGTCGCTGCTGAACATGGCTGAGCTGCAACGAGTGGCCGATTCCCGATAAGCATTATTGCGGACACGAACAAGCACATTCCACAGTACCCTCGAAAACGCTTGCAAATTGCGCAGCGAAAGGGGGGACGGCCATAGCCCAGCAGCCACACGGCCGTACCTCCAATTGGCCGAAGACGACATTGCTGGGCAGGCTGGGTGAGGAATCCCGAGCGAAATTGCTCGCGCTGGGGAACCGGAGGACGTTCAAGAGCGGCAAACTGATCTTGGAGCAGGGCGCCTCGAACGACCACGTGGTCGTCGTGCTGAGGGGGGCCGTCAAAGTGGTCGCCTACAGCGAGCACGGCGACGCGACGCTGCTGGCGATCCGGATCCGCGGCGACCTGGTCGGCGAGCAGGCGGGCATCGACAACAACCCCCGCTCCGCGAGCGTCATCGCCTGCGGCGACGTCTTCGCCCAGACCCTCTCGCTCCTCGACCTCAAGCGCCTGCCGGACGTGGAGCACCAGGTCCAGCGCATGGTGAGCGAGCGCTGGCGGTCCTCCGACCAGCTCAGGGTCGACTTCTTCGGCCGCAACGCCCGCGCGCGGCTGGCCAGGGTGCTGATCGAGGTCGCCACCATGGGCGGCTGGCAGGCGGAACGGCGGTGGGAGCTGAAGATCCCGCTGACGCGCGCGGAACTGGGGTCCCTGGCCTCGATGAAGCCCAGCACCGCCGAGAAGCAGATGAGGCAACTGCTCGCCGAAGGCCTGGTGGCCACCGACCAGCAGCGGATCACCCTGCTCGACACCGGAGCGCTGCGCTCTATAGCAGATTCGGCATGACTTCGTCCCGCCAAAATGCGGGTAGACGCTAGTCCAGGTCAGCGACAGTGAGCCGCGTCAGCTCAAGCAGCGCGGCGCGTTCGCACGCACCGAGCCCGTGCCGAAGGAGTTCGCGTCTCTCCATGGACGAAAACCCGACTCACCACTCGTTCGTCATCGCCGACATCGAAGGATACGGACGGCGCTCCGACGAAGACCAGAGGTGGTTGCGCAACGAGCTCTACTGGGTCCTGCAGACCTCGTTGATGAAGGCGGATGTCCCGTTCGCGCCGAAGCTCACCCAGGACCGGGGTGACAGCGTCATCCTGCTGGTCCCCGGCAGCGAGCCGAAGCGCAACATCGGCGACTCGCTGGTCCAGCACCTGGACCGGGAGCTGACCAGACACGCCCGGCGCAGCAGCGAGCCCGCGCGGATGCGGCTGCGGCTCGCACTGCACGCCGGCGAGGTCGCCCGCGACGGGCGCGGGTGGATCGGCCGGGACCTGAACACCGCGTGCAGGCTCGCCGACCTGCCCTCCGCGCGGGAGGCGCTGGCCGCGGAGCCCGACGCGAACCTGGTCGTGGTCGTGTCGGACGTGTGGTTCCGCAGCGTCGTCAGCCCGGACCCCGTCCTGGTGGAGCACTTCGCGTTCCGGAGGGTGCCGTTCGTGGTGAAGGAGATCGACGACCACGCCTGGATCCACGTGCCGAAGAGGTCGTCGTGACGACGGTGCGCCGCACCGGGGCGCCCGTCGTGAAGGTGGTGCGGCGCAGGCGCGACGACGTGGACGAGGCGCGGTTCGCCGTCACCCAGTTCAGCGGCTGGATCGCGAACGCGGACACGAAGGCGGGGCTGCTGGCGACCGCGACGATCTTCCTCGGCGGCACGCTCGTCGGCCAGCGCACCGGCGTCCGGGCCTCGTTCGCGCCCACGACCTGGCACGACTGGGTGCGGGCGGTGCTGATCACCGGGGCGCTGGTCGCCGTGCCGATCGCCGTGGTCGCGTTGACCGCCGCGCTCCGGCCGCGGGTCCTCGACGACACGAGTTCGCGCTACTCGTGGCCGTTCGTCGCCGCCACGCCCGTGCGCGACCTGGCCGCGAGCAGACGGACGACGGCCGACGAGGCGTGGCTGGCCGCCCACGACCTGGCGGTGATCGTCCGGCGGAAGTACCGCTGGCTCACGATCGCGCTGACGGCGTGGGCGGCGGGCTCGCTCGGCCTGTTCACCTGGTTCCTGCTCACGCCGTAGCGCGGTCCAGCGAGCCCTCGGGCCCGCTGGACCGGCGGTGGGTCAGCGGAACAGCTTGCGGACGACCAGCAGCCCGACCACGACGCCCACCGCGATGAGCGCGTAGCGGACCTTCGGGTCGTCGAACTTGGCGCGCACGCTGGCCTTGCCCTCATCGACGAAGCGCTGGGGGTTGGCCCTCGTGCCCAGCTCGTCCAGCGTCGTGGCCAGCGCGTCGCGTGCCTGCTCGATCTCACGCTGGATGGTGTCGGGGTCGCGAGCCACATGTCCTCCTGTCAGCGGTGCCCTGGGGGCTTGCCCCACCGTAGTTGGTCAGGGGCCGGGGCGTGTCGATAGGCTTGCCGAAGGGGGCCGTAGCCCAATTGGCAGAGGCACACGGTTTAGGTCCGTGCCAGTGAGAGTTCGAGTCTCTCCGGCCCCACGGCAAGCGCCCTGACCTGCACGAACTCCGAATCGTGGAGGGACTGCAGGTCAGGGCGTGAAGCAGAAATGAAGCACAGCCTCCGAAAACGCCCTGCTCAGGGTGCTTCACGGACAGCGTCGACGGCCTCGTGCCACGCCACGTGCCGCTCCCGCCCGCGCGCGGTCACCGGCACCCCGCACGGCCAGCACTCCCACCACCCGCCCGGCAGCGCGGTGAACTCGATCGGCGGACGCAGGC
>DATMCA010000535.1:0-4240 GCA_035559015.1 Umezawaea sp.
CGTCGGCCACCGCCTAGCCCTCCCGCTCGGTGGTCCCGACGCGCCTGGCCCGACCGGCCAGCCCGCCCCGGTCGCGCGCGCCGACCTCGGTGAGCACCGGGCGTTCGCCGCCCAGCAGCGCCGACTGGGCGCGCACGGTCCCGTGCTGGAACAGGTCGGACATCTTCACGACCTGGTCGGTCAGGCCCTGCAACTCCTCCCACAGCATCACCAGCAGCAGGGAACTCCCGCCCGCCTCCAGGAAGTTCGTGTCGAGCGGGACCCCCTCCACGTCGACGTCGAGGACCTCGGCCCACGCCACCCTCACCTGCCGCAGCAGGTCATCCTCCGCCATCACGTCTCCGCCGTTCCTGTCGTCTGCGCCAACGGGTGCTCGTCGGGATTGGTCACGAGGTCCGCGGCGGCGTCCGCCAGCAGCCCCAGCAGGCCGGTCGCGGTGCCGTCGTCGAAGAGGTCGACCGCGTAGGAGGCACTCAGCTCCACCTCCTCCGGGTGGTCGATCGCGGTGAGTTCCAGCTCGTACTTGACGTGCAGCGGGTCGAGCGGCAGGTACCGCGCGCCCGTGAAACCGGGTGGCTCCGCTCCCCCGTCCTGCGCGCTGAGGAACACCGGTGTGACCGGCGGACGGCTCAGGTCGCGGTCCGGGTGCAGGGCCGCGGCCAGCTCGTCGAACGAGGCGTCGGCGTTGCGGTAGCTGACCGCCGCGCTCTCCGCCACCCCGGCGAGCAGGTCCCGCCACGTCCCGACCCCGCGCAGGTCCACCCGCAGCACCACCGTGTTCACCAGCATCGCCACCGCCTCGGCGCTGCCGGGCGCGTCCCGACCGCCCCACGGGAACGCGAAGGCGAAGTCCCGCTGCTCCCCCAGCCGCGCGAGCGCGACGGCGAGCAGCGCGGCCGTGACCATGAACGTGGTGCAGGCCGACCCGGCCGCCGCGGCCCGCAGGTCGGCGGTCAGTTCTCGGCCCAGCCGCAGCGAAACCGCCGCGGCGGCGGTGGACTGCACCTCCGGCCTCGGGCGGTCGTGCGGCAGGTCCACGTCCACGGGCGCGCCGCGCAGCCACGCCACCAGGTCCGCCGTCTGCCGCTCGGAGCTGGTCCGCGGCACCGCGCTCGGGTGCACCGGTGCGGCCAGTTCGGGCCGTGCGCCGCGGGTCCGGGCCAGGTAGGCCCGGGCGACCTGCTCCACCAGCAGTTCCCGCGACCAGCCGTCCGCGACTGCGTGGTGCACCACGAGCACCAGCAGCGTCCGGTCGGCGCCGTCGCGGATCACCTCCGCCCGCGCGGGGGCGTCCGCGGCGAGGTCGAACCCGGTCCAGCACGACGCGGCCACGTGGTCGCGCAACCGCCGCGGCGACCAGCCGGTCGCGTCGGTCACCGCGCAGGTCGCCGGTGGGCCGTCGGTCCGGTAGCGGACCTGCCGGGCCCGCCGGTTCAGCGCGAAACGGGTCCGCAGTCCGGGGTGGCGGGCCAGCACGTCGTCCACGGCCGCCCGCAGCGCGTCCGGGTCGACCTCCCCGCGCAGTTCGACGACGGTCGGCAGCAGGTACGCCGTGCGCAGGGCCGGAACCCTGTCCAGGAACCAGAACCGCTGCTGCACGGCGGTCGCGGGCCAGTCATCCGCCTCGACGGCGGCATCCGTCTCAACGGCGGCTGGGGCCTGCGGCGCGGCGGGTGCGGAGAGCAGCCGGGCGAGCCCGGCGACCGTCGGATCGGCCAGGAAGTCGCGCGGCGACACCGGAACCCCGTGCAGGCGCGACGCCTTCGCCAGCATCGTCACGGCCAGCAACGAGTGCCCGCCGAGCGCGAAGAAGTTCGCCGTGGGCCCCACCCCACCACGTCGGGTGTCGGGCGCACGGCGGTCGATCGTGCCCAGCGCCTCGGCGAACAGCTCCGCCGCGCGCAGGTCCTCGACCGCGGTCGTGGCGGAGGGCGGTGTCGGCGCGGCCGTGTCCTCGACGGCCGTCGTCGGCACGGCGCGGGTCGCCACCGACGGGGTCGGATCCGCGGCGAGCACCGAGCGCAACGACACGTCCGGGTCGGCGGTCGCGGCGGTGAGCAGGGCGAGGAAGTCGTCGACCACGCCTCGGGCCACCTCGTCGGGGTAGCGGTCAGTGTCGTGCTCGGTGGTGACGACCACGCCGTCCGGTGTCTCCTCGACCTGGAGCAGCAGGTCGAACTTGGCCGTCCCGGTCGACACCACCTCCGGGTGCGACCACCGGGTGGACGCGCGTCCCCCGACCGCGGCGTTCTGCAGCGCGAAGCACACGTCGACCAGCCTGGTGTGCCCGCCCTCGCGCACGGCGGCCACCTCCGAGGTGAGCCGGTCGAACGGGATCGACTGGTGGGTCAGGGATCGGTAGGCACCGGTGCGGGCGTGCGCGCACAGCTCGCGGAAGGTCCACTCCGGACGGACGCGGCAGCCGATCGGCACGGTGTTGACGAAGAAGCCGACCAGCGGCTCCACGTCGGGGTGCGCCCGGTTGGCCGTGACCGCGCCGACGACGAACTCGTCGCGACCCGACCGGTGCGCCAGGACGGCTTGGAAGGCCGCGTGCAGCACGACGAACGGCGTCGCCCGCAGCGCGCGGGCGGTGTCCAGCACCCCGGCCCACAGCGCGTCGGACAGCGCGTGCCGCTCCTGCCGCCCCGGCCGTTCCCCCTCGGGGGCCGCGGGCACGGGCCGGGCGCCGTGGAGCAGCAGCCCGGCGGCGGAGCGGGCGAGTTCCCCGGCCCTGGCCGAGAGTTGCCGCCTCCGCGCCGGGTCGTCGGCGGTCACGCGGTCCCACGACGCGAAGTCGGAGTACTGCACGGGCAGGGCGGGCAGGTTCGGCGGTTCCCCGGCCAGCACCGCGCGGTAGGCCTGCTCCAGGTCGGCGTGCAGCGGGACCAGCGACCAGCCGTCGACGGCGATGTGGTGCACCACCAGCAGGACCACGTCGCCGCCGGGCGCCCCGAGCCACGCGGTGCACCGCAGCACCGGGCCCCGTGCCAGGTCGAAGGGCAGCCGGGCACGGTGCCGCACCCCGGCGTCCACCACGGCCCGCGCGCCGGGGTCGTCGGTCACGTCGAGCACCTCGACGTCCACGGGCGCGGGGTCGCCGACGACCTGCACGGGCCGGTCGTCGACGAGCCGGTAGGTCGTGCGCAGCACCTCGTGCCGCGAGACCACGTGGCCGAGCGCCACGCCCAGGGCGACCGGGTCCACCGGTTCGCGCCACGTGGTCAGCAGGGGGACGTTGTAGGTCGGCGAGCCCGGTGCCGTGGCGTCGACCAGCCACAGGCGTTCCTGGGCGAACGACAGCGGGGCGACCGCGGCGCCCGCCCTCGTCGGCGCGGTCGTCACGACGTCGCCGCGGCGGTCGTGCCCAACTGCCGCACGAGGTCGCCCAGCGAGTCCGCGAGCAGGACGTCGGCCGGTTCCACCGGCAGGTCCAGCCGGTGCCGGACGCGGGTGGCCACCTGCACCGCCATGACGGAGTTGCCGCCGAGGTCGAGGAAGTTGTCCTCCGGCGCCGCGCTCGGCACGTCCAGCACGTCCAGCCAGATCTGCCGCAGCACCTCGCCCAGCGGTCCCAGGTCCTCCGGGGGACCACCCGCGTCCGGCCGGGACTCGTCCAGGAGGGCCAGCAGGGCTCCCCGGTCGATCTTCCCGGTCGGGCCGAACGGCACCCGTTCGAGAATGACCCACCGCGCGGGAACCATGTACGAGGGCACGACGGCCCCCAGTTCTTTTGTCACGTGGTCGACCAACCGATCGCGTTCCCCACCACCGGCGGAACGCGGAGAAGGCAGGATGAAACCGACCAGGAACGCCGTCGGGCCGGACCCGACCTTCTCTACCACGGCGGTATCGCACACATCGATCTTCAGGAGCGCCCGCTCTATTTCCTCCAGCTCTATCCGGAATCCTCGCAGCTTTATCTGGCGGTCACGCCTGCCGAGCAATTCCACCGCTCCGTTCGGCAACAGCCTCGCCAGATCACCCGTCCGGTAGAGGCGATCACCGGAATGCGGATCGGTGATGAACTTCTCCGCGGTCGCCTCCGGCAGGCCCAGGTAGCCCAGCGCGACACCCGGTCCGCCGACGCACAGTTCCCCGGTCTCGCCGGGCGGGACCGGCCGCGCACCCTCGTCCAGCACGTGCAGCGCGGTGTCCTGGAGCGGGAAGCCCACCGGCACCCGGTCCAGCCCGGCCAGCGCCTCGGCGGTGCAGTCGAAGTAGGCGGCGAACGTCGTGG
>DATMCA010000536.1:0-6390 GCA_035559015.1 Umezawaea sp.
GGACACCAGGTGCCGGGCCACCAGACCGCCGAGCTGTCCCGAGGCACCGGTCACCAGGACCGTGCCACCCGCCAGGTCCGGCGCGGCCGGTCCCGCGGTGTCCGGCAGCCGCACCAGCCGCGGCACGGTCGCGGTGCCCTCACTGAGGCGGATCTGGGGTTCGCCGGACGCGAGCGCCGAGGGCAACGCGTCCACCGAGTCCGGGTGCCCGTCGACGTCCAGCAGGAGCAGTCGGCCGGGGTTCTCGGACTGGGCGGACCGCACCAGACCCCACACGGCGGCCGCGGCGAGGTCCGGGGCGTCCTCGACCGCGCCCTCGGTCACGACGGCGAGCCTGCTGCCCGCCCACACGTCGTCCGCCAGCCACGACTGGAGGAGGCGCAGCACGTGGTCCAGCACGTCGCGGACGCCGTCGGCGTCACCGTCGGCCTTCGGGCAGAGGGCGACCACCACGTCCGGCAGGGCTGTTCCGTCCCCGTCCCCGTCCCCGTGCGCGACCGCCAGCGCGGCCAGGTCGTCGTGGACGGGCACCGCGGGTTCGGAGCGGCCGAGCACGACCCAGGGCAGGTCCGTCGTGGTGTCGAGGTCCAGTGGCTGCCACTGGAGGTCGAACAGCTGTCCCCTGGTCGCGCTCCGGGCCGTCGACCGGTCGACCGTGGTGGGCCTGAGGACGAGGGAGTCCACGGACAGCACGGGGCCGCCGTCGGAGTCGCGGACCAGCAGCGAGACCGCCCCGTTGCCGGTGGCCGACAACGCCACCCGCAACGACGACGCGCCCACGGACCACAGGCGCACGCCGGTCCACGAGAACGGCAGCAGCGGCCCGTCGGTGAGCGGCAGGAGCCCGCCGACGGCGATCGCGTGCAGCGCGGCGTCCAGGAGCGCCGGGTGCAGCCCGAACGCGCCGGGCGCGCCCGCTGCCTCCGGTAGTTCCACCTCGGCGTGCACGACGTCCCCGACGCGCCGCACGGACGTCAGACCGCGGAACGCCGGTCCGTAGCCGAGGCCGGCCGCGTCGAGGTCGGCGTACACCCCTTCGAGGTCAATGGCCGCGGTGCCCGAAGTGAGTGGTTCGGGGGCGGGAGGTCCTCCGGGGGCGGTGCCCAGCACGCCCGTGGCGTGCCGCACCCACGGTTCACCGTCGCCCCTGGAGTGCACGACCAGGGTGCGGCGACCGGTGTCATCGGCATCGCCGACCCTCACCTGGACCGCGACCCCGGACCGTTCCGACAGCACGAGCGGCGCCTCGACGGTCAGTTCCTCGACCAGGTCGCACCCGACCTCGTCACCCGCGCGGATCGCCAGTTCCACGAACGCCGTGCCCGGCAGCAGGATCAGGCCGTTGACGACGTGATCGGCCAGCCACGGCAGTTCCCGCAGGGAGAGGCGGCCGGTCAGCAGGCATTCGTCGCCACCCGCGACCGAGACCGCCGCGCCCAGGACCGGGTGACCAGCCGCGCCGAGGCCGAGACCGGTCGCCGCGTCCGCCGCGGACAGCGCGGGTGAGGCGTCGAGCCAGTAGCGCTCGTGCTGGAAGGCGTAGGTCGGCAGGTCGACCCGACGACCACCGACGAGGAACGGCGACCAGTCCACCGACACACCGCTGACGTACAACCGGGCCAACGCCGTGGTGATCGCTTCCACCTCGGACCGGTCGGAGCGAAGGGTCGGTACCGCCAGGATCTCCCTGTCCGGCAGGCAACCGCCGGCCAACGCCGTCAGCACACCACCCGGACCGATCTCCAAGAACCTCGTGACACCACGCTCGTCCAGCTCCGCGACCTGCTCGGCGAACCGCACCGCATCCCGCACGTGCCTGACCCAGTAGTCCGGGCTCGCCACCTCCGAGAGCATCAGGATCGACGGCTCGGCGAACTCCAAGCCCTTCACCACTGCGGCGAACTCGTCGAGCATCGGATCCATCAGAGGCGAGTGGAACGCATGACTCACCTTCAACCGCGAAGTCTTGCGCCCCAGGCTCTCAAAGCCCTGAGCAATCGCGAGCACGCCGGTCTCCACGCCCGACACCACCACCGACCGCGGACCGTTCACGGCCGCGATCGACACACCGTCGGTCAAGAACGGGAATACCTCGTCCTCGGTGGCCTCCACCGCCACCATCGCACCACCGGAAGGCAACGCCTCCATCAAACTCGCACGGGCCGACACCAAAGCACACGCGTCCGCCAACGACAGCACACCGGCCACATGGGCAGCCGCGATCTCGCCGACCGAATGACCAACCAGCACGTCGGGGCGAACACCCCACGACTCCACCAGACGGAACAGGGCGACCTGCACCGCGAACAACACAGGCTGAGCGAAACCCGTACGCCCCAACAACTCCGACTCGACGTTGAAAGCCACCTCACGCAGATCCGAACCAAGCTCCGCGCACACCTCGTCGAACGCCGTGGCAAAAGTTGGGAACGCCTCGTACAACTCCCGACCCACACCCGCACGCTGCGAACCCTGACCCGAGAACAGGAACGCGACCTTGCCCGGTGTGGCGACCCCGGTCACCACACCGGCGACCGGCTCACCCGCGGCCAGCGCGCGCAAACCACCCTCGTGCCCGCCCAGCACGACCGCCCGGTGGTCGAACGACGCGCGCGAGCCCGCCAACGACCAGCCGACGTCAACCGACGCCCCGGCGGCAACCGCCAGCGGCACCAGCTCGCCGGCCTGGGCGCGGAGGGCAGCCTCGGTCTTCGCCGAGACCACCCACGGCACCACTCCCACGGGCACCTGGTCCACCGCGGCGGGAGGAGCGTCCACCGATTCGATCACCACGTGCGCGTTCGTCCCGCTGATCCCGAACGACGACACCGCCGCCCGACGCACACCATCCACCGGCGACCACTCCACGGCCTCGGTCAACAGCCGGACGTCACCGGCCGACCAGTCCACGTGCGGCGACGGCGCGTCCACGTGCAGGGTGCGCGGCAGCACACCGTGCCGCATCGCCAACACCATCTTGATGATCCCGGCAACACCGGCGGCGGCCTGCGTGTGACCGATGTTCGACTTCACCGACCCCAACCACAGCGGTCGGTCGGCCGGGCGGTCCTGGCCGTAGGTCGCCAGCAGCGCCTGTGCCTCGATCGGATCGCCCAGCGTCGTCCCCGTGCCGTGCGCCTCGACGACATCGACGTCCGAAGTGGACAGACCGGCGTTCGCCAGAGCTTGGAGGATCACCCGTTGCTGCGACGGGCCGTTCGGCGCGGTCAACCCGTTCGACGCGCCATCCTGGTTCACCGCAGAGCCACGCACCACCGCCAACACCTGGTGGCCATTGCGACGAGCGTCCGACAGGCGTTCCACCAGCAACAAGCCGACGCCTTCGCCCCACCCGGTCCCGTCCGCACCGGCCGCGAACGGCTTGCACCGACCATCCGGCGCCAAACCGCGCTGCCGGCTGAACTCCACGAACGTCGACGGCGTCGACATCACGGTCACACCGCCGACCAGTGCCAGGTCGCACTCGCCGCCGCGCAGCGCCTGCTCCGCCAGGTGCAGCGCCACCAGCGACGACGAACACGCCGTGTCCACCGTCACCGCCGGGCCCTCAAGCCCGAACGTGTAGGCGATCCGACCGGACGCGACACTGCCGGAACTCCCGGTCCCGAGGTACGCCTCCATGCCGTCGGGCGCGGTGCCGACCCTGGTCCCGTAGTCGTGGTACATGACCCCGGCGAAGACGCCGGTCCGGCTTCCCCGCAGCGAAGCCGGGTCCAGGCCCGCGCGTTCGAACACCTCCCACGACGTCTCCAGCAGCAACCGCTGCTGCGGGTCCATCGCCAACGCCTCGCGCGGCGATATCCCGAAGAAGTCGGGGTCGAAATCGGCGGCGTCCGCGAGGAACGCTCCGTGCCTGGTGTACGAGGTACCGGAGTGGTCGGGATCGGGGTGGTACAGCCCTTCGAGGTTCCAGCCGCGATCCGACGGGAACTCCGACGTGCCTTCACCGCCGTCCGCCACCAGCCGCCACAGCTCCTCGGGCGAGCGCACGCCACCGGGGAACCGGCAGCTCATGGCGACGATCGCGATGGGCTCGTCGACGGTGCGGGTGACAGCGGTGACCCGCTGCACGGCCGAGGAGGCGAAGACCTCGGTCAGGAGGTGCGCCGTCAAAGCCGCGGGGGTCGGGTAGTCGAACACCAGCGTCGCGGACAGCCGGAGGCCGGTGACGGCGCCCAGCCGGTTGCGCAGTTCGATGGCGGTCAGCGAGTCGAAACCCAGGTCCTGGAAGGCCCGATCGGCCTGGACCGCGCTGGTCGACGCGTGGCCCAGCACGGCGGCGACCTCCGTGCGCACCAGGTCGAGCGCGACGTCACCCCGCTCCGCGTCGGGGACGCCCGCGAGGCGGGTGGCGAGCGTGGACCCGGCAGCGGAGGACGACGAGCCCGCGAGCTTGCGGGTTCGGCCGCGAACGAGCCCCCTCAGCACCGGCGGGATCTCGCGGCCGTCGAAGTGCGAGGTGTCGAGCTTGATCGGCACCACGAGTGCCCGGTCGACGGTCAGGGCGGCGTCGAACAGCTGGAGCGCCAGGTCTGAGGGGATGGCGGCGATGCCGGTGCGGCTGATGCGCGCGGCATCCGCTCGGCCCAGCTCGCCGGTCATCGTGCTCGCCTGCTCCCAGAGACCCCATGCGAGTGAGGTGGCGGGCAGCCCCGCTCCCCGCCGCCGTGCCGCCAACGCGTCCAGGAAGCAGTTCGCCGCCGCGTAGTTGCCCTGGCCCGCGGCACCGAGCACGCCGGACACCGAGGAGAACAGCACGAACGCCGACAGGTCCAGGTCCTTGGTCAGCTCGTGGAGGTTGAGCGCAGCGTCGACCTTCGGCCTGAGGACCGCGTCCACCCGTTCCGGGGTCAACGACGAGACGACACCGTCGTCCAGCACACCGGCGACGTGCACCACGGCCGACAGCTCACGACCTTCGATCGCGGCGGCCAACGACTCGCGGTCCGACACGTCGCACGCCACCCAGGACACCGTCGCGCCCCAGGCGGACAGCTCAGCCGCCAGTTCGTTCGCGCCCGGCGCGTCCGCGCCCCGCCGGCTCACCAGCACGACGTCGCGAACACCGTGCGCGCCGACGAGGTGGCTGGCCACCACACCGCCCAGCACCCCCGACGCACCCGTCACCAGCACCGTTCCGGCGCCGAAGGCGAGCCCCACCGGATCGTTCGCCGTCACGCGCGCCAACGTCGGGACGAACACCCGATCGCCGCGAACGGCGGCCTGCGGCTCCCCTTGCTCCAGGACCGCCCGCACCGCGTCGGTGACGTCGGCCGACTCGTCGACGTCGACGAGCACGAACCGGCCGGGGTTCTCCGACTGCGCGGAGCGGAGCAGGCCCCACACCGCGGCCTGACCGGGATCGGCGACGACCTCGTCCCCCACTCCCACCGCGCCGCGGGTCACCACGACGAGGCGTGCGGGCTCGGGGTGCTCAGCTCCGAGCCACGACTGGACGGTGGTGAGCACGTGGCCGAGGACGGCCCGCACGCTCGTGGCGCTCACCTCACCGTCGGCGGTCAACGCGGACGGGCACAACTCGACCGTGATGTCGGCGTCGAGCGGAGCGCCGGACGTGGTGGTGCGGACGCGTTCGGTCCAGTCGACACCGAACAGCGATCGGTCGACGTCGTTCGTCCTGCTCCCCGGGCGGTCGGACGCCGCGGGGCGCAGGACCAGGGAGTCCACCGACAGCACCGGTTGACCGGTGGCGTCGGTGAGGGACAGGGAGAACGTGTTCGACCCCGTCGCGGCCAGGCGCACCCGGATGGCGGACGCTCCGGCCGCGAGGAGCCGGACACCGCTCCAGGCGAACGGCAGCAGCGGCCCGTCACCCAGATCGGCCAGACCGCCCGCCACGACGGCGTGCAGCGCGGCGTCGAGCAGCGCCGGGTGCAGGCCGAACGAGGTGGCGTCGGAGGCGGTGTCGGGCAGGACCACCTCGGCGTAGGTGGCGTCGGCGGATCGCCACACGGAGGTCAAACCGCTGAACATGGGCCCGTAGGCCAATCCGGCCTCGGCCGCGCGGTCGTAGAAGTCCCGGAGGTCGACGGCGTGGGCGCCCGGCGGCGGCCACTCGGCGTCGGGGAGCACGGTGGTGCCGTGGTTGCCCGAGCTGAGCAGTCCCCTGGCGTGGCACACCCACGGGTGCGCCTCGTCCGGGCCGTCGTCCGGCCTGGAGTACACGCTCAACGGGCGACCGCCCGACCCGTCGGACACGCCGACGTGGACCTGGAGCGCCACTCCCCCGCGGTCGGGGAGGACGAGGGGCGACTCGATCGTCAGGTCGTCGACCAGGTCGCAGCCGACCTCGTCGCCCACGCGGATCGCCAACTCCACGAACGCCGTGCCCGGCAGCAGGACCACGCC
>DATMCA010000537.1:0-3290 GCA_035559015.1 Umezawaea sp.
GCCGGACCAGCTCGGTTTGCAGGGTGCCGGCGTGATGGGCGGCGGCGAGGCGGTCGGCCCACTGGGCGGCGGTGGCGAAGGCGACCCGATGCCCGGCTTGACACGCCCGGATCGCCAGCCCGGTGGCGAGGTGGGTCTTGCCGGTGCCGGGCGGCCCCAGGAACACCACGTTGTCGCGCGCGACGACGAAGTCGAGGTGGGTCGACCGCCTCGCCGCCGCCCATCACGCCGGCACCCTGCAAACCGAGCTGGTCCGGCTGGGCCGCTACCCACTGGTGGTGGTCGACGAGGTGGGCTACATCCCGTTCGAGCCCGAAGCGGCGAACCTGTTCTTCCAGCTGGTGTCCTCCCGCTACGAACGCGCCTCGCTGATCGTCACCTCCAACAAGGTGTTCGGCCGCTGGGGCGAGGTGTTCGGCGACGACGTCGTCGCCGCCGCCATGATCGACCGCCTCGTGCACCACGCCGAGGTCCTCACCACGGGCGGAACACAAAGCTGCAACTGAGCGTCCTGCTGGCTCCCGAGGAGCCGGTGGACGGGCTGTATCTGCATCCCCAGCACCGTCGCCGGCCTCGCCGGGCCGATGCTCGCAGAGGCACGGATGTCTAGTAACTTCCGCCGCACTGTCCACGGTTGTGCGCCGCACTCCTCGCAGGAGATCTCGCGATATCCGGGTAATCCAGGTAGTGGAATGAGTTCTCCGGATGGTGTTGCTCGGTGGCGCGACACGCGCGGCCTCAAATACTCGACACGTGATGTGGTTGTTCGTAGCGTGCCCGGCGGAGGTGAGGCGGATGAGCCAGGCCAGCCGGTGGCGGGCGTTGGAGGCCGAGGGGCTGCTGCATCCGCGGCCGGACGCGGTGACCGCGACGTTGTTCGCGCAGGGCGGGTTCTTCCTGGCCGCGGACAAGGTGCAGGTCAAGTACGAGATGCTGCGCGCGCATCTGCTCGACGGGGTGTCGGTGACCGCGGCCGCGGCCGGGCACGGCTACTCCCGGGCCGGGTTCTACCTGGTGGCCGCGGCGTTCGAGCAGGCCGGGATGAGCGGGCTGCTCGACGAGAAACGCGGCCGGCGAGGCCCGGTCAAGCTCACCGCGCCGATCGTGGAGTTCCTGCGATCCGCGCCGCCGGCCCGGTCCGGGGCCGAGCTCACCGCCGAGGTCACCGACCGGTTCGGGGTGGACCTGCACCGGCGCACCGTGGAACGGGCCCGTCGGCGGTGAGCGCGCCCGCGCTCCTCGCGCCCGGTCGCCGGTTCTGGCCGGCCGGTGAGGCAGCGCAGGCCGACTACGAATCCTTGCGGGCGCATGTGCTGGCCACCGGCGCCCCGCCCGACAGCCTGGCCGCGGCCCGGTTCGATCGCCGCGGCCTGGCGGGGCTGATCGCCTGGCCGAGCGGCGAGCCGGTCTTCGACGCCGCGCTGCGGGGCGCGCCGCGTCCGCCGTGGAGCCCGCACGCCGATCCGCGGCTGGACGCGTTGGCGGCCGGGTTCGCCCTGCTCTGCGCTGTGGTCGACGCCACCGAGGGCGCCGCCGGCCCGCCCTCTTCCGCCTTCATGATCAAGGAGTTGCCCGGATGAGAGTCGCGCTCTATGCACGGGTGTCCACCGAGAGCCAGCAGGCCCGGGGCACCATCGGGTCCCAGCTCGCGGTGCTGCGCGAGCGGGTCACGGTCGAGGGCGACGAACCGGTCGCCGAGTTCTGCGACGACGGCCACTCCGGTGCCCGGCTGGACCGACCCGGGCTCGACGCGCTACGCGACGCCGCGGAGGCCGGGCTGATCGAGCGGGTGTGGTGCCTGTCCCCGGACCGGCTCGCCCGCGTCTAGGGCTATCAGGGCCTACCAGGTGATCGTGCTCGACGAGTTGGCCCGCCACGGGGTCAGCGTCCGGTTCACCGACGCCCCACCCCTCGATGACGACCCGCAGGCCAAGCTGCTCACCCAGGTCCAGGGCGTGATCGCCGAGTACGAGCGGGCGAAGATCGCCGAGCGGTACCGGCGCGGGAAGCTGTTCCGCTCCCGCAGCGGGGAGGTGCTGGCCTGGCGCACCCCCTACGGCTACCGGCGCCACCCCCGCGACGCGCACGGCCCGGCGCGGCTGGTGGTCTTCGAGCCCGAGGCCGCCGTGGTCCGCCGGATCTTCGACGACTCCGCCCACGGCGGGCCCTCCCTGCGAGAGATCATCCGGCGGCTGGCCGCCGACGGCGTGCCGTCCCCCACCGGATCCCGCGGGATCTGGGGCACCTCGACGCTGTCGCGGCTGCTGCGCAATGAGGCCTACGTCGGGCGGGTGTACTTCAACCGCACCGAGGCCGTCCCCGACCCGCGCCCCGGGCGGCGCAGCAAGCAGGTTCCCCGCCCCCGCGAGGACTGGATCACCATCGCGGTGCCCGCCATCGTCGATGACCAGACCTTCGAGGCAGCCGGGCGGGTCAGCCGCGACAACAGCCAGTGGAGCCCACGCCGAGCCGAACCCGGCAAATGGCTGCTCCGCGGCCTGGTCAAGTGCGGGGTCTGCCAGGTCGGCACGAACTGCCACAAGATGCGCGGCCGCAACGGCACCTGGCACCGCTACTACTACTGCCGCAACCACGACCCGATCAAGGCCGGCGGCACTGACCGGCGCTGCACCGAACGCAACATCCGCTCCGACACCCTCGACAAGTTCGTGTTCGACCAGGTCCGCGCCGCGCTGCTGCGCCCCGAGGTGCTCACCGCCGGCGAGCAGGCGCTCGCGGTGCGCGCCCCCGCCCCCGATGACGAGCTGCTGGGCGCCGAGCTGGCCCGCCTGGACCGCAAGCTCGACGCGACCGACGCCGAACGCCGCCGCCTCATCGACCTCTACCAGGCCGGGCTCGTCGAGCTGCCCGAGCTGCAACGCCGCGCCGCCGAGGTCGAGCACCGCCGCCACGACCTCGCACTACGCCGCGACGCCCTCACCGCGCAACGCCAGGAGCTGACCCGCGACAACCAGCTCCGCCGCCGCGTCCGCGACTTCGCCACCCGCGTCCTGGCCGTGATCGACACCCTCGACTTCGCCCAGAGACAAACCCTGCTCCGCCTCGTCGTCGAAGACGTCCACGTCACCGGCTGGCATGTCCAGATCCGGCTGCGGATCCCCCTCGACGACGGCCCCGACAGCCGGCCACCGCCGCCGGACCCGACTACCGATCCCGATCAGCCCGGCCCGATGTCAACCCAAGACCGTCTGCGTTCCCTTGATAGGCACCGACGGCGAGTCCTACCGCATGCGCCAAGCCCGAACCCGACCACCAGGAGGCGCCACAAC
>DATMCA010000538.1:0-2151 GCA_035559015.1 Umezawaea sp.
GGGTGCCCGCACCTAGGTGGCTGCTGTTCTGCGTCTGGTTCGCCCGTGGCCTGCTGAGCTGGCAGACTCCGGGCGCCCTGTCGCCGCACCCGGAGGACCTGTCGTGACCCTCGGCCGTCAGCTCCGCCGCCCTGACCTGCCGACTGCCGGTGCCCGTTGGTGCGAGGCGGCGCTGCCGGAGGGGTCGGTGTACCGGTTCCTTGCGCGCGAGCGCGGCCGGCTGTTCCCGCCGGAGCTGTTCGCGGATCTGTTCGAGCCGACCGGGCGTCGCTCGGTGCCGCCGTCGATCCTGGCCGTGGTGATGGTGCTGCAACGGCTGGAAGGCTTGTCGGATCGGGAGGCGGCCGACCGGTTCGCCTTCGACGTGCGCTGGCGGTACGCGGCCGGGGTGGCCGATGCGGTGGCCGGGGAGGAGACGGCCAGCTTCGCCCACACGGTGCTGGTGGACCTGCGGGCGCGGCTGCGCCGCTCGGCCGATCCCGACAGGATCTTCCGGGTGACCTGCCAGCTCGCCCGCGAGGCCGGGCTGGTCGGGGTGCGCCGGGTGCTGGATTCGGCGCCCTTGGAGGACGCCGTCGCCACCCAGGACACGGTCACGCTGCTGCGGGGCGCGATCCGGGGGCTGCTGCGGGCCTGCCCGCCGCCCCTGGCCACCAAGGTGCGCGCGGGGCTGCAGCGCGAGGACGACTATCGGGCGCCGGGCAAGCCGATCTGTGACTGGGAGGACCGGGCCGCCCGCGAGGAGCTGGTGGATGCGCTGGTCCGCGACGCCTACCGGGCCCACTATGCCTTGCGGGGCGAGCGGCTGGACCCGCGCGTGGCCGAGGCGGCCAGGTTGTTGGCCACCGTCACCGGCCAAGACATTGAAGAGACCGATGACGGCCGCTTTCAGATCTTCGAGGGCACCGCGCCGGACCGGGTGATCTCCACCGTCGACCCCGAGGCCCGCCACGGCCACAAGACCGCCGCCCACGGCTTTGACGGCTACAAGGTGCATGTGGCGACCGACCCCGACTCTGAGGTCATCTGTGCCGCCGAGGTGAGCTCGGCGGCCACCGCTGACGCCGCGGTCGGCCCGACGCTGCTTGCCGACTTGGTCTCGGGCGAGGACGCCGGCGAGCAGACCACCCGAGCCGCGGTCTATGGCGACAGCGCCTACGGCACCGGCGCCCACCTCGCCTGGCTGGACGCCCACCGGCTCACCCCGATGGTCAAGACCCAGCCTGCGACCGCATCGGGCGGGCGGTTCGGCAAGGACCAGTTCCGGATCGACCTCGCCGCGGGGACGGTCACCTGCCCGGCGCGGGTCACCGTGGCGATCGCCCCGTCCCGCGGCGGTGGAGGCCGGGCCAGGTTCGGTCGAGCGTGCAGCGTGTGCCCGCTACGCCAGGCCTGCACCGGCGCCATCGCCGGTCGGGTGGTCGCCATCCACCCCCATGAGGCGGAGTTGGCCGCCGCCCGCGCTCGCCAGCGCGATCCCGCCTGGCGGGCCGACTACCGAGCCACCCGACCCAAGGTCGAACGCAAGCTCGCCCACCTGTTGCGCCGCCGCCACGGCGGCCGCCGCGCCCGGGTCCGAGGGCTGGTGCGCGTGGCCCAGGACTACAAGCTCCTGGCCGGAGCGGTCAACCTGGCCCGGTTCGCCGCCCTTGGGCTGCGGTGGACGGCGACCGGCTGGCAGATCCAGCCCGCCTGACGGCGGCGGCCGCCCCGGGGCGACCGCCCGCACTGCCACCTCAACGCGCAGAATCTCTACAACTTGTCGAAGAACACCGGCCATCTAGAGGACGGTACGTCTGAGTCATCTGTCGGCTGCTGCCCCGTCGGTCGCTGATGCTGTTAGGCCGCGCCGCCGCGCGCGGCCTGATCCGCAAATGGCCCCTAACGCGCAAGGTCTGGATCTGAGAGCTCCATAAACGGCTCCATATCCTGCGCACGCGACGCCCCTGCAAGTTGATCCGACAGGAAAAGTGTCATTGTGGCGCTTTTGCGGAGCCCTCTGACGGACTCGAACCGTCGACCCCTCCTTACCATGCAAGGGGTCAGGTGGTGTCGAGGCTTGGTCCCTTACTGCTCGGAACTGCCTGTACCGGTGGACGGAGCCAAAGCGTTGCCTTCGTTGGTTCCATCGTCTGGTCGACCACCGCCAGT
>DATMCA010000539.1:0-2057 GCA_035559015.1 Umezawaea sp.
TGCGACTCACCACCCGACAGCGTCCCCGCGGGACGGTCGAGCGAGAGGTAGCCCAGCCCGATCTCGACGAACGAGTCCAGGGTGTGCGCCAGCTTCGCGAGCAGGGGTGCCACCGAGGGCTCGTCGAGCCCACGTACCCACTCGGCGAGGTCGCTGATCTGCATCCCGCACGCGTCGGCGATGTTGATCTTCTTGATCCTGGACGACCGCGCGGCCTCGCTGAGCCGGGTGCCGTCGCACTCGGGGCACGTGGTGAACGTGACCGCCCGGTCCACGAACGCCCGGATGTGCGGCTGCATCGACTCCTTGTCCTTGGACAGGAACGACTTCTGGATCTTCGGGATGAGCCCCTCGAAGGTGAGGTTCACCCCCTCGACCTTGACCTTCGTCGGCTCCTTGTAGAGGAAGTCGTTCATCTCCTTCTTGGTGAACCTGCGGATCGGCTTGTCCGGGTCGAGGAACCCGGACTCGGCGTAGGTCCGCACCGTCCACCAGCTGTCGGACTTCCAGCCGGGGATGGTGAACGCGCCCTCGGCGATCGACTTGGAGTCGTCGTAGAGCTGGGTGAGGTCGATGTCGGACACCTTGCCGCGACCCTCGCAGCGCGGGCACATGCCGCCGGTGATGCTGAAGTCGCGGCGCTCCTTCACGGTTCGCCCGGCGCGCTCCATGACGACCGCCCCCGCCCCGCTGATCGAGGCGACGTTGAACGAGAACGCCTGGGGCGAGCCGATGTGCGGCTTGCCGAGCCTGCTGAACAGGATGCGCAGCATCGCGTTGGCGTCGGTGGCGGTGCCGACGGTGGACCGGGGGTCGGAGCCCATCCGCTGCTGGTCGACGATGATCGCGGTCGTCAGACCGTCGAGGACGTCGACCTCGGGCCGCGCCAGCGTCGGCATGAACCCCTGCACGAACGCGCTGTAGGTCTCGTTGATCATCCGCTGCGACTCCGCGGCGATCGTGCCGAACACCAGCGAGCTCTTGCCCGAGCCGGAGACGCCGGTGAACACCGTGAGCCTGCGCTTGGGGATCTCGACGCTGACGTCCTTGAGGTTGTTCACCCGCGCGCCGTGCACGCGGATCAGGTCGTGCGTGTCGGCTTCGTGCGGCGCAGGCGACTGCGTGTCCGTCCTCTTGGCCTTGCTCATCGTGTCTCCATCTGTCGGGCGGGACCGCTCTCGCGGCCCGTCGTCGCCTGGCTCGCGCTGGTCCGCTGTCTACCCGATCGGGCGCGCCACGGCCATGCGGCACGCCACGGGGGCGTGCGGGGACCGGGGAGGGGTGGGCACTCGTCGGTCGTGAGGGGGTCGGTGGCCGTCGGCGGGACCGCCACCGACCCGGTGGGGCCGGGCCCCGGCGGTCAGCGCAGTTCCTGGATGCGGATCAGGTTGCCCGCGGGGTCGCGGAACGCGGAGTCCCGCACGCCGTACGGCTGGTCGGTCGGCTCCTGGACGACGTCCGCGCCGCTCGCCTGCAACCGGGCGAAGGTGCCGTCGAGGTCCTTGGTGGCCAGGTTGATGCCGCCGTAGGTGCCCTTGGCCATCATCTCGACGATGGTGCGGCGCTCGTCCTCGGTGATGCCGGGGTCGACGGCCGGCGGGTGCAGGACGATGGACGTGCCGGGCTGGTCGACGGGACCGACCGTGATCCAGCGCAGCCCGTTGTAGCCGACGTCGCCGCGCACCTCGAAACCGAGCGTGTCGCGGTAGAAGGCCAGGGCCGCGTCGGGGTCGTCTTGGGGGAGGAAACTCGAATGAATCATGATGTCCATGCCGGTCACACTATGTCCGGCTCGGAGACCGCGCTTCTCGATTCCTGACCGGTCTGGTCACCTGCTTCGTGACGCACGACGGCATCTCCGGCGCCGCTGGGGCCATCCGCGCGCGGTAGGTGCTGGGTGGTACGCCGACCAGTTCGGTGAACCGGGTGCTGAAGGTGCCCAGCGACGAGCAGCCGACCGCGAAGCAGACCTCGGTGACGCTCATGTCGCCCCGGCGGAGCATCGCCATCGCGCGCTCGATGCGCCGCGTCATCAGGTAGGAGTACGGCGATTCGCC
>DATMCA010000540.1:0-11200 GCA_035559015.1 Umezawaea sp.
ACTGGTGGTCCGGCGGGCCGCCTCCTGGTAGCCGGCGCGCGCCGCGTCGTGCTCGCCGGCCATCTCCAGCAGGTGGGCCCGCACGGACACGAGGCGATGGGACGCGGACATGCGCTCGTCGGTCGACAGGGCGTCGAGCACGGCCAGCCCGGCCGCCGGCCCCTCCACCATCGCCACCGCCACCGCCCGGTTGAGCGTCACCGTCGGGTTGGGTGCCACGCGCTCGAGAACCGTGTAGAGGGCCAGGATCTGCGGCCAGTCGGTCACTTCGGCGGTGGGTGCCTCGTCGTGGACGGCGGCGATGGCGGCCTGGAGCTGGTACGGGCCGATGGGCGTCTCGGCGAGCGATCCGGTGATCAGCTCCACGCCCTCGGCTATAGCGTCGGCGTCCCACCTCCCGCGGTCCTGCTCGGCCAGCGGCACCAGCGAGCCGTCGGCGAGCGTCCGGGCCGGACGGCGCGCGTCGGTGAGCAGCATCAGTGCCAGCAGGCCGGTGACCTCGCCGTTCTTCGGGAGGCGGTCGTGGAGCTGCCTGGTCAGCCGGATCGCCTCGGACGTGAGGTCGACGCGGTTGAGGGCCGTGCCGGAACTGGCCGTGTAGCCCTCGTTGAAGATCAGGTAGAGCACCTGGAGCACGGCGGCCACCCGGTCCGGGAACTCCTCGGGCGGCGGCAGGTGGAACTCGGCGCCGCTCGACCGGATCCGCTGCTTGGCCCGGCTGATCCGCTGCCCCACGGTCGAGTCCGGCACGAGCAGGGCGCGGGCGATCTCGGCGGTGCTGAGACCGCCGACCGCGCGCAGCGTCAAGGCCACCTGCGACGCCCTGGTCAGCGACGGGTGGCAGCACAGCAGCAGGAGCGTGAGGGTGTCGTCCACCGCGGGCGGTGGTTCGGGTTCCGGAACGGCCTGCGCGGCGGCCGTCTCCTCACGGCGCCTGCGGGCGCTCTCGTTGCGCCACAGCTCGGTCCGGCGGCGGGACGCGACGGTGATCAGCCACGCCCGCGGGTTGTCCGGCACGCCCTCGGTCGGCCACTGCACCGCGGCCGCCAGCAGCGCCTCCTGCACGGCGTCCTCGCACGTGTCGAACCCGCCGTAGCGGCGCACGAGCGCCCCGAGGACCCGGGGCGCGAGATCGCGCACCAGGCCCTCGAACGGCGTCGTCACAGGTCGAAGGTGCTCATGTCGAGCACCGGGCGCACCTCGACGGCGCCGTAGGACGCGTCCGGCGCCAGGGCCGCGATCTCGACGGCGCGCTCGTAGCTGTCGACGTCGACCAGGTAGAAGCCCGCCAGGTGCTCCTTGACCTCGGCGAACGGCCCGTCGCTGGTCACGGTCTCGCCGTTGCGCACGGACACCATCTTCCCGAGCGCCGGGTCCACCAGACCCTCGGACACGATCAGCTCACCGGACTCGGCCAGCGACTCCGTCAACGCCATGTGGCCCTTGCCGAACGCGTACCGCTGCTCGTCGTCGAGGGTCTCCCAGAGCGCCAGGGACTTCGGGTTGCTGTGGATCAGGATCAGGTACTTCACGACTGCCTCCGCAGTGGTTCGGGAATCCCTTCACCCGTCATGTCGAAGCCGGACCGCCGGCTTCGACGTCCCCGGTGAAAGTAGGCCGAAGAACCCGAGGAGCACATCATGACCAGCGACATCGAGCAGATCCAAGCCGTCGTGAAGGACGTGGAGGGCGCGATGGAGGCGAGGGACGCCACCCGGCTCGCCGCCCGCTACACCGCCGACGTGGTCCAGTTCGACCTGGCCCCGCCGCTGCGCCACGTCGGGCCCGACGCCGAAGGGACCGCGAAGTGGTTCACGGGCTTCGACGGCCCGGTGGGCTACGAGGTGACCGACCTGGAGATCACCGCGGGCGAGGACGTCGCCTTCTGCCACGCGCTCAACCGCATGTCGGCCACGCCCGCGGGCTCACCGGAGGGGTTCACGATGTGGTTCCGGATGACCGCCGGACTGCGCAAGCGGGACGGCGAGTGGCGCATCACCCACGAGCACACGTCGACGCCCTTCTACATGGACGGCTCGTTCCGGGCGGCCACCGACCTGAAGCCCTAGCGCGGCCGGTCGGGAGGGCGGCCCTGCCGGGACCCGCCCTCCCGCCGCTACGCGGCCGAGGCCTGGCGGTAGGCCTCGCACTCGGCGATGCCGCCGTGCACCCTGCCGAGGAATCGGCGGCACGCGTCGTAGTCCGGTTCGTCCATGCGCCACGCGACGTGCCCGTCGGGGCGGATGACGTAGAGCGCCTGCGAGTCGGGCTCGGTCAGGCCGTAGTGCTCGAACACCTGCACCGATTCCACCGGCACGACCTGGTCGTGGCGCCTGGCCTCGACCCGGCCGACGAGGTGGGTCTCGACGCCCCCGCCGAACGCGGCGATGCTGGCCAGCTGGGCGGTGTGCTCGGCGATCTCGGCGTCGGTGAGGTGCTTGCGGGACAACGCGACCACGTGCAGCCGGTAGCCCCGGAGCAGGTCGAACATGCTCTGCTCGGTGTTGATCCGGGCGTCGGGCGCGCGCCTGCCCGCGAGCGGGCCCTTGAGCGAGTACAGCAGCTCGTTGACGGCGAACTCGCTCGGCCGGTAGCCGAGACCGATCTGCGAGAGCCGTTGGAACGACTTGCGGTGCGGCAGCGGAGCCGCGGACATCCGGCCCAGGAGGAACGGGCCCGCGGTGTCGCGCAGCCACGCCCGCCACCCGCGCAGGTCGGCGGCCACCCGGTACAGGCGGTCGGTGAACCTCAGCAGCTGGACCCCGGCGGGGTGCCGCTCCCGCGAGTAGGTGTCGAGGAGGGACTCGTCGGCGCCGGTGTGCAGCACGGCCGCGAGCTTCCACGCCAGGTTGGCCGCGTCGTGCAGACCGGTGTTCAGCCCCTGTCCACCGGCGGGGGAGTGGATGTGCGCGGCGTCGCCGACGAGGAAACCCCGGCCCACCCGGTAGCTCGCGACCTGCCGCAGGTTCACCCGGTACCTGCTCGTCCAGACGGGATCGCCGAGCGTGACGGGCACGCCCATGGCCTTGCGCAGCTCCTCCTGGAGCACGTCGAGGGACACCGGGTCGCGGTCGGAGTTGTCGCGCGCCACGAGGTCCGTCGTCATCACCCGCGAGACCTCCGCGCCCCGCAGCGGGAGGAACAGCCCGATGCGCCTGCCGTTCATGAAGATCCGGAAGTGGGAGTGGTCGAACGGCCACTCCACCCGGCAGTCGGCGAGCAGGAAGCGCTGGACGTACTCGCCGCCCTCGAAGGGCAGGCCGAGCTGCGAGCGGACCGTGCTGCGGGCGCCGTCCGCCCCCACGACGTACCGGCAGGTGACCGCGCGCTCGGTGTCCGTCACGAGTCGTGCCACGGCGGTGGAGTCGGTCTGGGTGAGCGACACCAGGCGGGTGCCGCGCTCGACCGTCACGCCGTGCCGGGCCAGATCGGTCAGCAGCAGGTCCTCCACCTCGGCCTGCGGCGCCATCAGGATGAACTGGTACGGCGTGGTGTCCGCCCTGGAGCGGTCGAAGTCCAGACCGCCGACCTGCTTCCCCTTGATGTGGAAGCGGATCCCGGTCGTGACGACGCCGCGGCGCAGCAGGTCGTCCGCGAGCCCGAGGCCGCGGAGGAGTTCCACGGTCCGCGCCTGGATCGCGAACGCCCGCGATTCGGTGGCGGGACCGGTGTTCGCGTCGACGATCCGGACGTGAACCCCTTGGCGGACCAGCAGGGCCGCGGTCATCAGCCCGCTCGGCCCGGCACCGACGACCAGGACTTCGCAGTCCGTCACGGTTCGGGGCTTGGACGGTCGGACCTCCTGCGCGTTCCGGCGCCACCGCTCGATCTCGCTCGGGCTGGCCATCGGGGTGGTGCGCGGCGGCGTCTTGACCTTGCCGAGCCCGTTGAGGAACTGGCGGACACCGGTCGCACCCGGTCGGACGGAGACCACCGGCAACGGGTTCTTGGTGACGTTGGCCCACAACCGCCGTGACAGGAGGACGACCACGGTCACCAGGGCGATGACGACGAGTCCCACGACGTCACTCCACTCCGGCGGGGAGCTCGCTGCACATCCGCAGGAACTGCTGCCGCAGCGGGCCTTCGACGTGGGGCTGGATCAACCGCCGGAACTCCTGCGTGTGCGGTTGGGCGAGGTGCTTCTCCAGGTGCTCCTTCGACCGGAACGACTCGTAGATCACGAACAGCGACCGGTCCGCCCGGTCGCGGTGCACGTGGAACTCGATCGCCCCGTCCTCGGCCCGCAGCGGCTCCACGAGACCGAGGATCAGCTCCTCGACCCGGTCCTCACTGCCCGGCTTCGCCTTGGCGAAACCCAGGTGGCAGTAGGGCCCGGACTCGTCGACATCCGGTTCGGGCAGCTCGACCCGTCCCTCGCTCATCGGTGAACTCCCGTCCTGCCTGTGCTTGGTCGGGGCCCACCTTCGCACTCGCGGCACGGCGGCACCTAGCCTCCGTCCCGCTCACCGGGACAGCGCTTGCGGCTCCACTGTGGACGTCGGAAATATCAGTCCACAAAGGATCGACGCAGGTGTGCCAGGTAGGCTTCGGGGCCGCCGTGCGCGTGGTCCTGGGCGCCGGACCGGGTGTGCGCCAGGGTGCCGCCCCGGCCCACCCGCAGGGTCGTGGTCGCACGGCGGTCCGCCGCGGGGAGGCCGTCGGACAGGTCGAGCACATGCACCTCGGGCGGGAACACCTCCCGCGCCCGTGCGGCGGACGAGACCGGCGGGTGACCGGTGCGGTTGGCGCTGCTGACGTGCAGTCGTCCGGCGGCCGTCAGGACCGGGCGGAGCGGGGCCCAGCACGCGCCGAACACCAGCGCGTGGCCGTCGCGGGCCGCCGGGCCGACCCAGTCCGGGACGTCGGCCAGCGGCAGCAGCAGCGTGAGGTGCTCGCGCACCAGCAGGTCGCGGGCGAGGGCTCGGGTGCCGGGGTCCAGGTCGAGGATCCGGGCGAAGTCGGCCCAGTGGTCGTCGTCGGCGAGCCACAGCGCGACGGCCTGGTCCGCGGGCCTCCCCTTGGCGGTGTTGACCACGTCGGGGGCGGTGGCGGCGACCACGGACGTCAGCGGGTGCGGGTTCGGCAGGACCACGGCCGACCCCGCCCGCAGCGCGTCCGCCGCCGCTCCGACCGCCGCCGTGGTCACGTCGCGAGCACCCGGACCGTGGCGCGCAGGTCGGTGACGAACTCGACCAGGGACTCGTCCGGGATGACCGCCTCGTTGCGGCGGAACGCCTCGGACTTCACCCACCGCAGCGCCGCCGCCGCTTCGGCCCGGTCCAGCACGAGCCCGGCCCGTTCCCCGACCGCCCGCAGGACCCGGCCGCTGGCCAGGTGGGTGAGCACGACGGTCGGCTCGATGCCCAGCACCGCCGGGTCGTACGGCTGGAACGTCGCCGGTCGGACGAACGGCGTGCCGGTGGAGATCGTGCCGACCCCCGTGCCGACGATCGGCGTAGTCACGCTCAGCGGCAGCCCGGTCTCCGCGGCCACCAGGCGCGCGATCCCCGGCAGCCGGGTCAGGTCGGGCGCGGTGTGCCACAGGTCCGCGTCGCCCAGCAGGTCGGCGGTGCGGTGCGCGAGGAGGAACAGGACCTGCTCGGTGGCGGCCATGCCGCTGCGCTCGGCGACCCCGAGCCACGACGTCGACACGACCCGGACGCCCTCGCGCACGGCGGCCAGCGTGTTCGCCAGCCCGAGCCCCAGGTCGTTGTGCAGGTGGGTGGCGAGCACCACGTCGTCGGACACCCGGTCGAGCAGGCCGCGGAACAGGTCGGCGCAGCGGTCGGTCAGCAGGTCACCGGTCGTGTCGGCGATGACGACCACACCCGCGCCCGCCTCGGTCAACGCGGTCGCCGCCGCGGCCATCAGGTCGACGTCGGCGCGCGGCGCGTCGGCGAAGCACACGTCCGGGATCACGCCACCGCGGTCGCGCACCGCCCGCACCAGCCCGACGGCGTCCGCCAGCGCGGTGGCGGACGGCAGGTGCACCATGGCGTCGGCCATCGCGTCGGACGCGGGCACCACGATCATCACCCGCGCGTTCGGCGCGCCACGCACGGCGTCGCACGCCTGCCGCACGTCGTCCGGCGTGGCCCGGCAGACGGCCGCCGGGCTGACGAACTCCGACCCCTCCAGCGCGACCCGGCGGGTGGCCTCGAACTCCTCCGCGCAGACGGCGGGGAACCCGGCCGCGAACACCACGTGCCGCGGTCCGTCGACACCGAACAGCGCGCCCTGCGCACGGGCGAGCCGGACGCGGAACTCCGCGCTCATCAGGGTCTTGCCCTGCGCGCCGTCCCGGGCGGACTCCTCCCAGAGCACCAGCCGACCGGCTCGCGCCGATTCCCTGACCAGATCAGGAGTTCCCATCACCCGTCCTTCCGGCGGCCGGACGTTCCCCGGACCGGACGCCAGTGAACGGGGCCGAACGGAGGCCGTCAAAGTGCCGACCATCACAAGGGATTCCCGTAGTTCTGGCCCTCCGTAACGGAAAACCGCTCCTCGATCCAAGAGCGTCCGCCGGTTCACCCGGTGGTGGACCATGAGCGCCACCGGGTGACGACCGACGGTGTGCCGGTACTCCGTTCGGCACACCCGTGAGCCGAGCGGGCGAATTCGTCAGTCCGCCTGGTCGTCGACCTCCATCGCCCCGGTCATGATCGCCACCGCGTCGGACATCGAGATCGACTTCGGGTCCACCACGGCCTTGCGGCGGCCGAGCCGCTGGATGTGCACGCGGTCGGCGACCTTGAACACGTGAGGCATGTTGTGGCTGATCAGGATCACCGGCAGGCCTCGTTCGCGCACCTGGAGGATCAGGTCCAGCACCGCCCTGGACTCCCGCACGCCCAGGGCGGCGGTGGGCTCGTCCATGATCACGACCCGGCTGCCGAACGCCGCCGCCCTCGCCACCGCGACGGCCTGGCGCTGGCCGCCGGACAGGGTTTCCACGGCCTGGCCGGGGTTCTGGATGGTCATGATGCCGAGCGCGTCGAGCTGCTTCTTGGCCTCCTCGCGCATGCCGGCGCGGTCGAGCATCCGGAACACCGACCCGAGCACGCCCGGACGGCGGCGCTCGCGGCCGAGGAACAGGTTCGCGGCGATGTCCAGCGACGGCGCCACCGCGAGGCTCTGGTGCACCGTCTCGATCCCGGCGATCCGCGCGTCCACCGGGGTGGAGAACGACATCGGCTCGCCGTCCAGCAGGATCGTGCCCTCGTCCGGCACGACCGCGCCGCACAACGCCTTGATGAGGCTGGACTTCCCGGCGCCGTTGTCCCCGATGACGGCGAGGATCTCGCCCTCCTCCAGGTCGAGGTCCGCGCCCGCCAGCGCGGTGACCCGCCCGTACCGCTTGACCAGTCCACGCGCTTGCAGGATCGGCGTCATGGCTTCACCTTCCGGATCCACTGGTCGATCGAGACCGCGGCGATGATCAGGACGCCGACCGCGAACGTCTGCCACAGCACGTCCACGCCCGCCAGCGCGAGGCCGTTGCGGAACACGCCGACGATCAGCGCGCCGATCAGCGATCCCACGATGGCGCCGCGACCGCCGAACAGGCTCGTGCCGCCGATGACGACGGCGGTGATGGAGTCGAGGTTCTCGAACTGGCCGGCCTGCGGGCTGGCGGAGGCGATGCGGCCGATCAGGATCCACGCGCCCAGCGCGTACACGGCACCCGCCGTGGCGTACACGCTGAGCAGCACGCGCGCGGTGCGGATGCCGGACAGGCGCGAGGCTTCGGCGTCGTCGCCGGTCGCGTAGACGTGCCTGCCCCACGAGGTGTTCTTGAGGACGAACGCCATCGCCGCCACCAGGAGCACCATGATGATCGACCCGTAGGTCACCCGCGTGCCGCCGACCGTGAACGTCTCGCCGGTCCACAGCAGCAGCTTCGGCATGTCGCCGCCGCGGATCGTCGCGCTCTCGGAGTACCAGAGGTTCAGCGCGAAGAACACGTTGAGCGTGCCGAGGGTGACGATGAACGGCGGCAGCTTGAGCCGCGTGACGAGCAGGCCGTTGAGCAGGCCGCACACCGTGCCGAGCAGGAATCCCAGCACCAGCGCGGGAAAGCCCGGCAGGCCGGTCTCGGCGGCGACCTTCGCCATCACGATCGAGGTGAGGACCATGATCGCGCCGCAGGACAGGTCGATGCCCGCGGTGAGGATGATGATCGTCTGCCCGACCGCGAGGGTGCCGACGACCGCGACCTGTTGCAGGACCAGGGAGATGTTGGCCGGCTGGAGGAACCGCTCGGACAGCAGGGCGAACACGACGATCGCGAGCAGCAGGACGACCGCGGGTCCGATGGTGGCCTGGGCGTGCAGCAGGTGCTGCAACCGCGACAGCGGCGACCGGGACGTCCGCTCGTCCCCGGTGGTGGTGGCCATGGCTCAGCCCCAGCAGTTCTGCAGGCCCCAGGCGGAGTCCTTGGACTCCACGCCGGTGGCGGGCTTGTCGGTGATGAGCGTGACGCCGGTGTCGACGAAGTTCTTGCCCGCCGTGTTGGACGGCTTGGTCCCGTCCTTGGCGAACTTCGCGACCGCCTCGACGCCCATCTGCGCCATTTTCAACGGGTACTGCTGGGAGGTGGCGCCGATGACGCCGTCCTTGACGTTGCCGACACCGGGGCAGCCGCCGTCGACGGACACGATGACGACGTCCTTCTCCTTGCCCGCGGCCTTGAGCGCCTCGTACGCGCCCGCCGCCGCGGGCTCGTTGATCGTGTAGACGAGCGTGATGCCGGAGTCCTTCTGCAGCAGGTTCTCCATCGCCGTGCGGCCGCCCTCGGGAGCGCCGTCGGTGACGTCGTGGCCGACGATCCTCGGGTCGGACTCGTCGCCGATCCGGTTCTTGTCCTTGACGTCGACGCCGAAGCCCTCCAGGAAGCCCTGGTCCCGCTGCACGTCGACGGAGACCTGGTTCGGGCTCAGGTCGAGCAGCGCGATCTTCACCGGCTTGCCGGACTTCTCGAACGTCGTCTTCGCCCACTTCCCGATCAGCAGGCCCGCCTGGTAGTTGTCGGTGGCGAACGTGGCGTCCGCGGCGTCGGCGGGTTCCAACTGGGTGTCCAGCGCGATGACCAGCAGACCGGCCTGGCGGGCCTTGTCCACCGAGGGCACGATGCCCTTCGAGTCGTTCGGCGTGATGAGCAGGCCCTTGGCGCCCGCCCCGATCAGGTTCTCGATCGCGTCCACCTGGGACTGGTTGTCGCCGTCCTGCTTGCCCGCGAACGACTGGAGCTTCGCGCCGGAGGTCCCGGCCGCCTGCTGGGCGCCGTCCTTCATCTTGACGAAGAACGGGTTGGTGTCCGTCTTGGTGACCAGCCCGACGAGCACCTCGCCGCCGCCGGAGGATCCACCTCCGCAGGCCGCCACCGGTAGGAGCAGCGCCGTGAGCGCCACCAGAACCGCGGACGCCCGCCCGTTCTTGGTCATCTTCGCCTCCCGAACGTTGTCGACAGCACCGTCGATGAATCGGCTAACCAGGCGTATTCGAGTCGACCCCGATGTTTCGCGCACCGGAGACCACGTGACAAGCGCCGTTTTTTAACAGAGGGAATTCGGCTGTTCAGCGGTACGGAACGGAGATCCGGCGCGCGGGAGGTGAATTGCGAGCCAATAGCGGACAAGATCCGCCGCACGTCTTGCCCGTCCTCGTCGCGGAGCGGTACTCAGAGCGGGAGACCCGCCACTGTCGACGGAGGCCAGCCCATGTCCGCTGTTCAGCGCATCTCCGCCGCCGTCATGGTGCTCACGACCTCCGTCGCGCTGGCCACCGCCTCGTCCGGCCCGCCCACGGCCGCCGCGGTGCAGTCGGAATTCCCGTATCCGCCCACGACCTACAGCGAGCCGAACCGCGGGCAATTCCACTTCAGCTCGCAGTCGGGGTGGATGAACGACCCCAACGGGCTGTTGTACTACAAGGGCGTCTACCACTTCTTCTACCAGCACAACCCCCACGGCCTGGAATGGGACACCATGCACTGGGGGCACGCCACCAGCACCGACCTGGTGCACTGGACGCAGAAACCGATAGCGCTCGAACCGGGGATCCACCCCGGCGACCTGTGGTCCGGCGCGGGCGTCGTGGACTCCTCGAACACCTCGGGACTACGCACCGGGACCGAGGACCCGCTCGTGGTCTTCGCGGGCACCAACGGCGTGACGATGTTCTACAGCAACGACGCCGGTCGCACGTTCCAGACGTACAACAACGGCACGCCCGTCGTCCGGATGCCCGGCACGAGCCGGGACGCGAAGGTGTTCTGGGACGCGGCGCGCGGCCGGTGGGCGATGGTCGTCTGGTCGGACGAGGGCGGCAACGGCGTCAACATCTACTCCTCGCCGAACCTGCGCGACTGGACGTTCCGCAGCAGGTTCGCCGCGGGCTGGTTGTTCGAGTGCCCGGACTTCGTGGCGCTGCCGGTCGACGGCGACGCGTCGAGGACGAAGTGGGTGCTCAGCGACGCGAGTTCCGAGTACGTCGTCGGCGACTTCGACGGGTCGACGTTCCGCACCGACTGGACCGGTCCGCAGCTGATGGACCACGGCCGCAACGACCCCGGCGGGTCCTTCTACGCCGCGCAGGTGTTCAACAACTCGCCGCAGGGCGTCGTGCAGATGGCGTGGATGCCGGGCAACCGCGGCGCCACGTGGACCGGCAACGCCACCTTCCCCGTGACGCTGGGACTCCGCGGCACCCCGGCCGGACCGCGCATCACCAGGACGCCGATCCAGGCCGTCGAATCACTGCGCTACCGCACCACCTCGTTCCGGAACCGTTCCCTGACACCGGCTTCCGCCGCGCAACTGCTGCGCGACCAGTCGGTCGAGACCTACGAGGTCCAGGCCGAGTTCGAACTCACGCCGTCCACCACCCGCTTCGGTTTCCGGCTGGACAACCGCCCGGACGGCTCGTCCGGCGCGGAGGTCGTCTACGACGTGCGCGCGGGATCGCTCATGGGCACCGCCCTGCCGCCGGTCGGGAACCGGGTGAAGGTACGGATGCTGGTCGACCGCGGGCAGCTGGAGGTGTTCGGCGCCGACGGCCTGTTCTCCCGCAGCGACAACGTCGTGTTCGACCAGCGCTCCGACAGCCGCGGCGTGTCCCTGTTCACCGAGGGGGACGTGAAGCTGGTCTCCCTGGACCTCCACGAACTGGCGCCCGCGTGGGGTCTCGGCGAATCCAC
>DATMCA010000541.1:0-5112 GCA_035559015.1 Umezawaea sp.
TGCCCGCGGTCTGGGTCAGGAGTTTTCCGTCGACTGTGCCCGTCGCGGCCACGTCCCCGCCGTTGTACCGCAGCGTCAGCTCCCACTCGTGCCGCCCGCCCCCGAACGGCACCTCCACCTTTTTGCTCCACGGCAGCACCACGTCCTTCGCCTCCTCCGCCTTCCCGTCGAGCGTGAAGGTCAACGAGGTGAGGACCGCGGTGCCGGTCACCTCCACCTCCAGGATGTGCCGCTGCTCCGACGCGGGGCTCGACGACGTTGTAGGGCTCGACGACGTCGTGGGGTTCGACGACGTCGCGGGGGAGGTGGCGTCGCAGGCGGCGAGCGCGCCGGCGCTCAGCAGGGCGACGACGGTCCGGGTCAGCGCGCTCGCACCTGGGGTCGGCATGGGGAGCATTCTCCCGGCAGCAGAGGCGGGTCGACGGAGCAAGGCGGTGATCACCGGCGGTACTGGAAAGATCCCAGACCGTGAACACTCAATCGTGACCGTTCGGTCATTGGTCTGTGACCTGCAGATCGCTCACCCGATCGTGAAACCCATTGCTTTCCGTAGCAACAATCTGCCCAAAGGCGTAAAGACCCTCACATTTCGGCCCAGTGGTGCTGCACTATTACGCCTATCGGCGATCTTTCCGATCTGACGAAACCGGCCCGCAGCAAGAAATACGGGCAGCTTCTGAGTGGCAAACGGGCACAGGTTCGGCCATTCTCGCGGTTTCCCGCGCGTTTTGACTGGCGAAACGGGCAGTAATCGGGCATGTTCACATGTGCTGTGTCGCTGGCCACACTGTTTCGCCGGTGTTAAACCTATGGGCAGCCCGAACGGGCACAAGCAAGTCCGAGTGGGCAGGAGGGTGTGCATGCAGGCAGAAGAGCGTCAGCGCCGCATTCTCGCTCGTGCTCGGGCCGACGGGCGGGTCGACGTGGTCGACATCGCCGCCGAGCTCGGAGTGGCGCCGGAGACGGTCCGCAGGGACCTGAGGCTCCTCGACGACCACGGCTTGGTCCGGCGGACGCACGGTGGAGCATTTCCCGTGGAGAGCGCGGGGTTCGAAACCGGCCTTGCGTTCCGCTCGGCGTCGATGGTGCCGGAGAAGCGGCGCATCGCGAAGGCGGCGGCCGATCGACTGGCCGACGCGGAGACGGTGTTCGTCGACGAGGGGTTCACGCCGCAGCTGGTGGCGGAAGCCCTGCCGACGACCCATCCGCTGACCGTCGTCACGGCGTCGTTGCCGACGGCCGCGGCGCTGTCCGGATCGCCCTCGGTCACGGTGCTGCTGCTGGGCGGTCGCGTTCGCGGCCGCACACTGGCCACTGTGGACCACTGGGCGATCCGGATGCTCAGCGAGATGGTGATCGACCTCGCGTACATAGGGTCGAACGGGATCTCGCGCGAGCACGGACTGACCACACCCGACCCCGTTGTCGGTGCGGTCAAAGCACAAGCCGTGGGCGTTTCGCGACGGAAGATCTTCGTCGGCGTCCACACCAAGTTCGGCGTGGCGAGCTTCAACCGGTTCGCCGCGATTTCGGATCTCGAAGCCATCATCACGGATTCCGGACTGCCCGCGGCCGAAGGTCACCGCTATGCCGCGCTAGGCCCGAAAGTTGTCAGAACCTGATCAAATCCCCCGAGTGGTGCACCACGCGTGGTGACCTGGCTGCTCGACGCCCTCTTCAGGGCAAATCGGTTAGATGGGAAGGAAAGACGATGACGTCATTCAGTTCTCGCCGCGTCGCCCGTGTGGCGGCAGCCGCGCTGGTGGCAGTCGGGGTGACCGCTTGCAGTGGCGCCGGTGGGGGTGGATCCACGGCCGACGGATCCTCCATCAACGTGCTGATGGTCAACAACCCGCAGATGCAGGACATCCAGAAGCTCACCGCCGACAACTTCACGAAGCAGACCGGCATCAAGGTGAACTACACGGTCCTGCCCGAGAACGACGTCCGCGACAAGATCAGCCAGGACTTCTCCAGCCAGGCCGGTCAGTACGACGTCGCGACGATCAGCAACTACGAGACGCCCATCTACGCCAAGAATAACTGGCTGGCGCCCCTCGACGACTTCATCGCGAAGGACAGCGGGTTCGACCAGAACGACATCCTGGAGCCGATGCGGCAGTCGTTGACCGCCGCCGACGGCAAGGTCTACGCCGAGCCGTTCTACGGCGAGTCGTCGTTCCTGATGTACCGCAAGGACGTCTTCACCGCCAAGGGCCTGACGATGCCGGAGAAGCCGACGTGGCAGCAGGTCGCCGACCTCGCGGCCCAGCTCGACGGCGCCGAGCCGGGCATGAAGGGCATCTGCCTGCGCGGACAGCCGGGCTGGGGCCAGGTCATGGCGCCGCTCACGACGGTGGTCAACACCTTCGGCGGCACGTGGTTCACCAAGGACTGGCAGGCGCAGGTGAACGGGCCGGAGTTCAAGGAGGCCACCAAGTTCTACGTGGACCTGGTCCGCGCGCACGGTGAGGCGGGCGCCCCGCAGGCGGGCTTCGCCGAGTGCCTGAACAACATGACGCAGGGCAAGGTCGCGATGTGGTACGACGCCACGTCCGCCGCCGGCCTCCTCGAGGCCAACGACTCCCCGGTCAAGGGCAAGCTCGCCTTCGCGCAGGCCCCCGTGAACAAGACCGAGTCCTCGCAGTGGCTCTACACCTGGGCGTTCGGCGTCCAGAAGGCCAGCAAGAACCAGGACGCCGCCTGGAAGTTCATCTCCTGGGCGTCGGGCAAGGAGTACGAGAAGCTGGTCGGCACGACGCTGGGCTGGTCGAAGACGCCGGACGGCAAGCGCTCCTCCACCTACCAGAACCCGGACTACCTGGCCGCGGGCACCTCGTTCGCCAAGCAGGCCGAAGCCGCGATCAAGGGCGCCAAGCCCACCGACCCCGGCGTCCAGCCGAGGCCCGCGAGCGGCATCCAGTTCGTCGGCATCCCCGAGTTCACCGACCTCGGAACCCAGGTGTCGCAGCAGATCAGCTCCGCGATCGCGGGTGCGACGTCCGTGGACGACGCGCTCAACGCCGGTCAAGCGCTCGCCGAGAAGGTCGCCGAGAAGTACCGCAGCAAGTAGCAGGGAGCCCTCGATGAGCCTCGACACGGCCCCACCACCGGCAAAGCAGCAACGGCGGGGAACCCCTCCCGCCCCGACGGGGCTCAGCGCGGCAGCGCGCTGGGCCCGTCGGGCCCCCCTCCTCCCAGCGTTGATCTTCACCATCATCGTGACCCAGCTGCCGTTCGTGGCGACGCTGATCATCTCGGTGCTGCGCTGGAACTCCCTCGACCCCGACAACCGCGGGTTCGCCGGGTTCGACAACTACGCGGCGGTCTTCACCGACCCGAACCTCAGGTCGTCGATCGTCACGACGGTCATCCTCACCGTCGTCGTGGTGGTGGTCTGCCTGGTCCTCGGACTCGGTCTGGCCTTGTTGCTGGACCAGAAGTTCCGCGGTCGAGGACTCGTCCGCACCATGCTCATCGCACCGTTCCTGGTCGTCCCGGTGGCCGCGGCGCTGCTCTGGAAGCACGCGCTGTACAACCCGGAGTACGGCCTCCTCAACGGTGCGCTCACCTGGGTCTGGAGCCTGTTCGGCGCCGACCGCCCACCGCAGCCCGAGTGGATCAGCGACATGCCGCTGGTCGCCGTCGAGGCCTCGCTGGTGTGGCAGTGGACGCCGTTCATGATGCTGATCCTGTTGGCGGGCCTGCAGAGCAGGCCGATGGACGTGGTCGAGGCCGCGCGCATCGACGGCGCGACCGGGTGGCAGATCTTCCGCTACCTCACGTTCCCGCACCTGCGGCAGTACCTGGAGCTCGGCGGTCTGCTCGGGTCGATCTACATCGTGCAGAACTTCGACGCCGTCTTCACCATCACCTCGGGTGGTCTGGGCACGGCGAACCTGCCGTACACGATCTACCAGACCTTCTACCAGGCGCACGACTACGGACAGGCGTCCGCGGCCGGTGTCGTGGTGGTCATCGGGTCGCTCCTCATCGCGAACTTCGCGTTGCGAGTGGTGTCGTCCCTGCTGAAGGACGAGGTGAAGTGATGCGCAGGCTTGTCGGTGTAGCCGCTTGGTTCTCGGCGATCCTCTTCTTCGCCCCGGTCGCGTGGATGGTGCTGACCTCGCTGCACAGCGAGCCGGACGCCGCCACGAACCCGCCGTCGCTGCTCGCACCCCTGACGTTGCAGGGCTACGAGGAGTTCTTCGGCGCGTCCACGGGCCAGTCCCCGTGGCCGCCGCTGATCAACTCGTTCAGCGCGAGCATCGGCTCGACGATCATCGTGCTGCTGCTGGCGATCCCGGCCGCGTACGCGCTCTCCATCAAGAAGGTGGAGAAGTGGACGGACGTCATGTTCTTCTTCCTCTCCACCAAGATGCTGCCGGTCGTCGCCGGTCTGCTGCCGATCTACCTGGTCGCGCAGTTCACCGGGATGCTCGACAACATCTCGTTCCTGGTCATCCTGTACACCTCGATGAACCTGCCCATCGCCGTGTGGCTGATGCGCTCGTTCCTCGCCGAGGTGCCGCCGGAGATCCTGGAGGCGGCGTCGATCGACGGTGCCGGTCTCATCACGACGCTGCGCCGGGTGGTGGCACCCATCGCCATGCCGGGCATCGCCGCGACCGCGTTGATCTGCTTCATCTTCAGCTGGAACGAACTGCTGTTCGCCAGGGTGCTGACCGGCGTGGTCGCGGGCACCGCACCGGTGTTCCTCACCGGCTTCGTCACCAGCCAGGGCCTGTTCCTGGCGAAGGTCTGCGCCGCGGCGACGGTCGTGTCCCTCCCCGTGCTGATCGCGGGATTCGCCGCCCAGGACAAGTTGGTCCAGGGCTTGTCGCTAGGAGCCGTCAAGTGAAGGCTGTCGTGATCACCGGTGTCGGTCAGCTAGAGGTGACCGAGGTGCCCGATCCGAAAGCGGGCCCCCGCGAGGTGGTCGTCGACGTCTCCGCGTGCGGTCTGTGCGGAACCGACCTGCACATCCTGCAGGGCGAGTTCGCGCCGACCCTCCCGGTCATCCCCGGCCACGAGTTCGCCGGCGTGGTCGTGGAGATCGGCAAGGATGTCACGGAGGTCGCCGTCGGCGACCGCGTGGCCGTCGACCCGTCG
>DATMCA010000542.1:0-9612 GCA_035559015.1 Umezawaea sp.
CGAGGGGAACCGGTCCTTGATGACCAGTTCGGGGCGCGCCGATTCGTCGAACGGGGTCGCGTCGAACTGGAAACCGGTGCACAGGATCACGCGGTCGTAGTCGAGCTCCCGCAGGTTCTCGACGGTCCGGGCGTACCGGAAGAGGACCCGGAAGCCACCATCGGGCTTGCGCGTTATCTCCTCGATGGTGCCGTCGAGGACCGCGTTCTGGGATTTGAGCTGATAGGTGTCGAGGAAGTTGTTGTTGACCGCGCGCAGGTGGCCGACGAAGTGCGTCTGCCACGCGAACCGCAGCGACCCCGGCCCGGCGACGTGGATGACGGCCGCGGTCTCGATCAGGTTGTCCGCGGTCTCGAACGCGGAGTTGCCCCGGCCCACGATCAGGACCCGCTGGTCGACGAAGTCCTCGGGGTCGACCGGGGTGTCGCGGTAGAGCTCGGCCAGGTCGGCGCCCTCGATGTCGGGCACGTATGGCAGCGAGACGCCGGTAGCCATGATCACGCGCTTGGCCCGGTAGGTGTTCCCGCGCTGGTCGCGGGCCACGAAGTCGTCCGGGCGGCTGATCTCCTCGATGCGCGTGCCGTACCGGACCGCCAGGCCGTGGGTGCTCGCGAAGTCGGTGAGGTAGCGGACCATGTCGTCGGCGGCCGGGAAGTAGCGGGGCGTGTAGCCGGTGAACAGCGGCGCGCCCTCCTCCGACAGCAGCGAGTTCCAGTCGGTGCGCAGGCGCAGCTCGGGGTCGTCCCAGCCGGTGTGCACCTTGTTGATCGAGATGAGCTTGCGGTGCCGGGGGAAGCGGGTGAAGAACGTGCCCGGTGAACCACCCGCCTCGACCACGAGGTAACCGCGACCGGCCCGGCCGAGGAAATAGCCCGCCTGCAACCCCGCCGGGCCCGCCCCGACGACCAGGTATTCGACCGACTGCTCGCTCGCCATTCAATTCTCCAATCCCCGCCCGGGGCAGAGCTGACGTAGTTGAGGTTTAAAGCACCACGTCACCCTATGCAACAGTGATCCGCATCACAGCCATTTGGCGGACGTTCGGGTAATGCGAAAAGGAAAAGAGCTGGACCGAACGGAGTGATTCCGCTGTCGAGTTCCTGTCGGTTTTCCGTCGAAGCGCTTCCGTGCTGCTAGGGAGTCGACGGACACCGGCGCGAGTGGAGGTCGACGTGAGCGTTCCGGCCGATGGCGTGTACCCGCGGGCACTGCTGGACTCGTTCGACCGCGACCCCGCCGGGATCGCCTTCGACCACGGGCCGCGCCGGGTGACCCGCGGCGAGGTCCTGGACCTGGTCGCCCGCTTCGCGAGCGGGCTGCGGGCCGCGGGTCTCGGTCCCGGACGCGGGGTCGCCGTCAGCACAGCCGTCACCCCCGAGGGGTACGCCGCCATGCTGGCCGCGTTCTCGCTGGGCTGCCGGGTCGTCGGGGTGCGCGCGGGCCTCACCGCGGCGCACCTGCCGCACGTCGTGGGGGACGTGGACGCGCTGGTCGTCGACGACGCGACCAGGACGCCCGAACTGGTGGCCGCGGCGGGGTCGGCCGCCGTGCTGCGGCTCGGCCCCGAACTCCACGGCGAGCCCGAGGAGCCCGTCGCGCGGGGGAACCCGGAGGACGTCGCCGTGGTGATGTACACCAGCGGCAGCACCGGAACGCCGAAGGGCGTCGCCGTCACCTACGGGGCCCTGAGCGCGCAGTGGTGGCACCCGTCGCTCTGGAGCGGGCAGACGAGGAGGCTCGCCGACGGCTACCGCCGGTTCCTGCTGTTCGGGACGCTGTCCAGCGCGGTGATGCAGGAGCACCTGAGCCTGTGCCTGGTGTCGGGCGGCACGGCGGTGATCCCCGAGGGCCCGCCGGACTTCCCGCGGGTGATCCCGGACCTGCGGGCCACGGCCTGCCTGCTGACCGTGCCGCGGCTGAACCACGTCCTCGACGTGCTGCGCGACCACCCGGTGGACCTGAGCGGCCTGCGGGTGCTGATCGTGGCCGGGTCGCCGATCGAGCCGCACCGGCTGGCCGAGGCGTTCGAGCGGATCGGGCCCGCCGTGCTCCAGGGGTACGGCCAGACCGAGGTCGGCCTCATCTCGCTGCTGTCCGCCGAGGACGTCGCCGCGTGGCCGGGGGCACTGACCTCGGTGGGGCGGCCGTGCGCCGAGATCGACGTGGAGGTGCGGGACCCCGCGGGGAACCGGCTGCCCACCGGGACGATCGGCGAGGTCTGGGTCCGGGCGGAGTACGTGATGCGGGGCTACTGGCGGGACGAGGCGCAGACCGCGGAGGTGCTGCGCGACGGCTGGGTGCGCACGCAGGACCTCGGGTACGTCGACGAGCGGGGCTTCCTGCACCTCACCGGTCGGGCCCGCGACGTGATCATCGTCAACGCGGTCATCCACTACGCCGGGCCGATCGAGCGGGCGCTGGCCGCGCACACGGACGTCGACCAGGCTTACGTGGTCGGCGCGCCCGACGAGCGCACCGGCGAGGCCGCGCACGCGTTCGTGGTCCGCGCGTCCGACCGCGACCCGGACCCCGACGACCTGCGGACCCTGGTCGTGGAGGCGCTGGGCGAGGCCTCCGTCCCGGCGACGATCACCGTCGTCGACGGCGTTCCCGTGTCGTCGAGCGGCAAGCCGGACAAGCGCGCCCTCCTCGCCCTGCTGCCCGCCGGCTCCCGGTGAACGTATGTCCCGCGCATCCGGGGGAATCCCCCTGTGCCGGGCGATCGAGCCCGGCCTGGCACGAGGAGCGGACGTGGTCGAAGAGACGCCGGAGGTCGACACGGCGGGCATGGACGAGCGACTCGCCCAGTCCCAGCACCTGATCGACGAGGCCAAGGAGACGGCCGCCGAACTGGCCGAGACCAACCCCGACCCCTTCGAGACCGATCGCGAGGACGACCCGCCCTCGGGGTTCGAGTCCGGTGAGGACACTCCGGGGAACGAGCCGCCCGGCGCCGTGCGGGCGCCTTCCGCGAACTGAACGGCAAGTCCGGCGGGCCCCCGCCGTGGTGGGGGTCCGCCGTTCTGCTCCGCCGTCGCGGGTCCGATCGGATCGCGGTGGGGGCCGCCGTGCTGCGCTGCGGGTCCGATCAGCGGCGGAGGCCCGCGACGAGGTCCTCGGGCCGGGCCACGGTGACGGTCAGCCCGGGGTGGCGGACCAGCCCCCACGGGTCGAGCCCGCGCACCGGTTCCCGGAACGCCACGCACACCCCCGAACGCGTGGACGAGCCGAAGGTCAACCCCTTGTCGCCCAACGACAGCCGCACCCCGACCGCCTTCCACCACCGGTACGGCCCGCCGACCGAGGCGTCCACGACGTTGCTGAGCGGCGTGCGTACCGTCCACCGCCCGAACCGGGCGGTGAACCACTGGTCGTCGACCACGACCGAGGAGTTGCGCCGGGTGATGCCCGCCAGGAGCAACCCCGCCTCGGTGGTCGGGTCGAACGCGAACTCGAACCTCATCCGGACGCCTCTCAGATCTGCCGAGCACCGGTGCTCCGGGTTACCGCCCCACCGGTGGCGCAAACCGCCTGACGGCCCTCACCCACGGACGGTGGCACTACAGCCGCCAGATTAGGCCGAACGAGTGAACAACGGGCCACTGGTCAAGCGGGTGCTCCTCACCCAGTGATATGACGGAGGGGAGGTGCGGTTGAGCAGACAGCCGTTGTCCGATCCACCCTGGCCAGGGGCCACGAATCGGTCCAACGAGGAACCCGCCATGCGACCACCGCTGTCCACCGTCCCGACCACCGTCGAACGACCGCACCGCAGGCCGGAGCGCCGAGCATGAGGATCGACGCGGTGGCGGCCTCGTGGGAGGCCGAGAGCCCCGAGTACCGGGCGCACATCGCCGACCTGTCGGCCGCACTGGCCGACCGCGGCCACGACGTCAAGCTCCACATCCGGCGCGACTCCCCCGAACCACCCGACTTCGAACGCACCCGGCAGGGCTTCGACCTCGTCCGGGTGCTCGCGGGACCGGCGGAGCCGCTGTCGAGCGCGGCCCTGCTACCGCACCTGGACGAGTTCGCCTCCGTCCTCGACCGGACGTGGGCCGAGCACGTGCCCGACGTGGTCCACCTGCACTCGTGGCAGTCGGGGCTGGCGGTGCGCGAGTCCCCCGCACCGATGGTGCAGTCGTTCAACGGCCTCAAGCTCGCCGACGGCGGCAGGCGGGCGGAACTGGAGCGCCTGGTCGCGCTGTCCGCCGACCACGTCCTCGCGGCGAGCGCCGACGAGGTGGCCCTGGCGGGGCGGCTCGGCGTGCCGAGGACGAGGGTCTCGCTGGTGCCGTGGGGAGTCGACGCGGACCGGTTCCGCGTCGACGGGCCGATCGCGCCGCGGGGCACCGAGCCCAGGGTGATCGTGCTGGGGGACGTGGAGCCCCGCGGCGAGATCGACACGGCGATCGACGCCCTGGCGGCGGTCCCCCGTGCCGAACTGCTGGTCGTGGGTGCCATCCGGTCCCGCGTCCCGCGGGAGGACCCCGAGTTCGCCCGGCTGGTCCGCCGCGCCCGCGACCTGGGGGTCGACCAGCGGGTGCGCTTCACCGGCCAGGTGGGCCGCGCCGAACTCCCCGCCCTGCTGCGGTCCGCCGACGTCGTGGTCCGCGTGCCGCGGGAGGAACCGTCCGGCATCCGCGCGATCCAGGCGATGGCGTGCGGCGTCCCGGTCGTCGCCTCGGCCGTCGGTGCCCTGACCGACATCGTCCTCGACGACCTCACCGGCGTGCTGGTCCCCGCACGGGATCCGGTCGCGCTCGGCCGGGCGGTGCGCGAACTGCTGGCGTCGCCCGTGCGGCGTGAGGTCTGCTCGATCACGGGCGGCGAACGAGCGCGGTCCCGCTACTCCTGGGCACGCGTGGCGGACGAGGTCGTCGGCGCCTACGACAGGACCGCTCGAACCCCGCGGAACAGCCGGGGCAGGACCGCCGCGAGGCGGTGACCCCGTTGTGCGGTCCCGTACGCGCGGCCCGAGCCGGTGGTGATCACGGCTCGGGCCGGTGCGCCCACGGCGGCTTCTCGCGTTGCCGCGGGCGGTGGGCTCAGCTCGGCGGGTACTGGTCCGCCTTGAGCAGCCGGGCCAGGTGCGCGGCGTTGGCGGCGAGGGTCTTCGTGGTGCCCGCCGTCGCCTTCGGCGTCTCGTCCAGGTCCTTGTAGTCCTTGCCCTGCATGGCTTCGCCGTTCCAGTACGTCACGCCACCCGCCGGGATCGTGAACCCGACGTCGTTGAGGCACTGGTACAGGTCCGCGCTGATCTTGTGGGCGCCGTCCTCGTTGCCGACCACGGCCACGACACCGACCTTGCCGTACGTCAGCAGCCGCCCCTCGTCGTCCTCTTCGGACAGTTCGCCGTCCAGGCGCTCCATCGCCCGCTGCGCCACGCTGCTGTGCTGGCCCATCCAGGTCGGCGTGGAGACCAACAGGATGTCGGCGGCGAGCATCTTCTCCCGGATGGACGGCCACTCGTCACCGGTGCCCATGTCCGTGAGCACGCCCGGTTTCACGTCGTGGTCGACCAGCCGGACGCTGTCGCCCTCCACCCCGTGCTGGGCGAGCGCGGCCAGCACCTGGTCGGCGATGAGCTGGCTGCTGGACTCGGCCGGTGAGGGCGACAGGGTGCAGATGAGCGCGAGGGCGCGCAAGGGAGGCGCTGAGGTGGTCATACCTCCCGGCTACCCCGTCCGGTCCAACCCACACGCCCCGATCGGGTCAGCCGTGGAAGAAGTCGGCGAGCGAGGTGGCCAGTTCGTCGGGGGCCTGCTCGGCGACGTGGTGCCCGGAGTCGATCCCGTGGCCGCGCACGTCCGGCGCCCAGAGCCGCCAGATCTCCAGCGGGTCGCCGTAGAGCTCTTCGAGGTCGTCCCGCAGCGACCACAGGACCAGCGCGGGGCACCGGATCCCGTTGCCCGAGCTCCGGTCGGCCTCCTCGTGCCGCCGGTCGACGGTCAGGCCCGCCCGGTAGTCCTCCAGCATCGCCCGCACCACCTCGGGGTTCCTCGTGGCCTCGCGCCACTCGTCGTGGTTCTCCTGCCCCATGACGTGCGGGTCGCCGTGGTACCAGGCGTCCGGATCGGCGTTGATCACCCGCTCCGGGATGTCGGGCTGGGCGAAGAAGAACCAGTGCCACCACCGGGTGGCGAACTTCGCGGTGATTCGGGACAGGTGCTCGCTGATGGGCATGCAGTCGAGCAGGGCGATCCGGGACACCGCGTCCGGGTGGTCCAGGACGAGCCGCAGCGCCACGGCCCCGCCCCGGTCGTGCCCGGCGAGCAGGAACCGCTCGTGGCCCAGCGACCGCATCACCGCGACCACGTCACCCGCCACGGCGCGCTTGGAGTGGGCCACGTGGTCCGCGGTGGGCGCGGGCCCGCGGGATCGGCCGTACCCGCGCAGGTCGGGGCACACGACGGTGAACCCCCGGTCGACCAGCAGGGGCGCCACGCGGTGCCACGTGGCGGAGGTCCTGGGGTGGCCGTGCAGGAGCAGGACCGGCGGCCCGTCACCCCCGAACCGGGTGAAGATGGAGGCGCCGTCGACCTGGACGTGCTTCGACTCGAAGTTCTCGAACACCGCCTCAGTTTCACCCCGCTCGACCGGGTCCGCAGTGGTTGGGCTCCCCCGCTCCGGGGAAGACCTCGGGTGAGCACGTTCCGCCACCTCGGAAGGATCCTCATGAAAGCCGTTGTCTGGCACGGGAAGCGCGACGTCCGGGTGGACACGGTGCCCGACCCGGTGATCAAGGACCCCACCGACGTCGTCGTGCGGATCACCTCCAGCGGGATCTGCGGCTCCGACCTCCACCTCTACGAGGTCCTGGGGCCGTTCCTCGACGAGGGCGACATCCTCGGGCACGAGCCGATGGGGGTCGTGGAGGAGGTCGGCGCCGACGTCACCGGGCTCGCCGTGGGCGACCGGGTCGTGGTGCCGTTCAACGTCTCCTGCGGCACGTGCTTCATGTGCGGGGAGGGGCTGCACTCGCAGTGCGAGACCACCCAGGTGCGCGAACAGGGCATGGGCGCGACGCTCTTCGGCTACACCAAGCTCTACGGCAGCATGCCCGGCGGCCAGGCGGAGTTCCTCCGCGTGCCGTTCGGCAACACCCTGCCGATCAAGGTCCCGCACGGCCCGGCCGACGACCGGTTCGTCTACCTGTCGGACGTGCTGCCGACCGCGTGGCAGGCCGTGGAGTACGCGGGCGTCAAGGAGGGCGGCAGCGTCCTCGTGCTCGGGCTGGGCCCGATCGGCGCCATGGCCGCCCGCATCGCCCGCCACCGCGGCGCGGGCAAGGTCATCGGCGTGGACCTGGTGCCCGAGCGGCTGGAACGGGCGCGCAGGGACGGCGTCGAGACGCTCGACCTGCGGTGGCACGGGAAGAAGCTCGTCGAGCACATCCGCGACATCACCGGCGGCCGCGGGCCGGACGCGGTCATCGACGCCGTCGGCATGGAGGCGCACGGCGCGCCCGTGGCCAAGTTCGCGCAGCAGGTCACCGGCTGGCTGCCGGACCAGGTGGCGGAGAAGCTGATGCGCACCGCGGGCCTGGACCGGCTCGGCGCGCTGCACCTGGCGATCGAGGTCGTGCGGCGCGGCGGCACCATCTCGCTGGCGGGCGTGTACGGCGGCATGGCCGACCCGCTGCCGCTGCTGACGATGTTCGACAAGCAGATCCAGCTCAGGATGGGCCAGGCCAACGTGAAGCGCTGGGTCGACGACATCCTCCCGCTGCTGGTCGACGGCGACCCGCTCGGCGTGGACGACTTCGCCACCCATCGCGTACCGCTGTCGGAGGCCCCGCAGGCGTACGAGATGTTCCAGAAGAAGCAGGACAACGCCATCAAGGTGCTCCTGCAACCCTGACCCGCTCCGCACGACCTCCGCACGACCCGAACCCGCCACCGCCGCTCGACCGGGTCGTGGCGGGTTCGGCGATTCCAGCGGCGTCGGGCCGGGGGCCACCGCCACCTGACCGGACCCCGTGCGGAAATCCGTCCGCCGCCCGCCGTCAACCCGCATCCGGTGGTTCCCGGTTCGGTTGGGCCGATCGGGGTACTCGGCCGGTATGACGGCTACTCCTCCGGATCCCGACCCGCAGCTCACCCCCGGTCTCGAACGGGGCGGTGGCGTCAATCCGGGCGACACTCCCCCCGGTTCGGCCCAAACGCCGGCGGGCCCGAAGGATCCGCCCATCCCGTCGCGGCTGACCGGACCGGTGGTCCTGGTCATCATCACCGTGATGACCCTGATGGTGGTGGGGTTCGTGGTCGCCGAGGTCATGAACTGGTCGACGTTGTTCTAGACCTCGGACTACCCCACCCGACCGAACGGCGAAGAGGCCATTCGGATCAATCTCGTCATCCTCCAACCAACTGTCGAGAAAGTTCGTCAATACCCTGTTTTCGCAGGTGAAAAGGCCGCCGAATACCATTTTCCGGCCTCGGTACCCAGCTTCCACGGTGAATAAACCCGTAACGAAGCCGCGCGCTCATTCCGATACTCCTTTCGTGATGGACAATGCCCGGAGGAACACGACCGATCGTGGGCGAGCGGTTCTCCGCTCGCTCGCGGTCCTATTCCTGGTCATCGCCGTCGCCAACTCCGTGCTGGCCGTTCACGACGCCGTGAGCTGGCCATTGGCGGTCGCCGCCGGGTGCACGGCCCTCGCCCTGCGGCTCGAACGCCGCGTGACGCGGCGCGACTCCAGCCCGGTGTGACGAACGCACGCCCCTGACTGTTATCGCGTGTTCGTCGTGCGCACGCACCCGACCGTCGTACCGGCGGAATTGACGTTGCCCGCGAATCAAGCCAAAGGAGGACCGCCTGTGATGGCGCCGTCGGAGGATGGTTTCTTCGTGGAGGTGGTGAGCCTTCCCGAAGCCCTGCTCGTCACCGTGACGGGCGATCTGGACGCGGACACCGCCCCGGAGCTGATCCGGACCCTGGACCGGGTGGACTCCGGTGTGGTGGTGCTGGACCTGCGGGCCGTGCCGTTCTGCGACTCGGTGGGCCTCGCGTCCATCGTGACCCTGGTGGGTCGCGGCGCGGACCTCCGCGTGCTCGGCTCGCGCCAGGTGATCCGGCTGATGACGCTGACCCGGATGGAAGACCACGTGGTGTTCGCCGCGTCGGTGGCGGAGGCCGTGGCCCCGCGCGTCCACGAGAACTGAGCGCCGCTCAGGCGGGCACCAGCACGCCCTCCTTGAGCAGCCTGCGCACCAGCACGCGCTGGTCCTCGGCCGACAGGTCCGGGAGGTCGCCGATCCGGACGACGGCACCCTCCGCCAGCCGGTCGAGGGCGGCGGCGGTGCTCACGGGCAGGGTCATCCGGTCGTGCGGCAGGTCGAGCACCACGCGGTCACCCTCGGTGCGCAGCCGGAACCGCAGGCCCGACCGCCACCGCACCGCGTCCCCCTCGACCGCGCAGCGGGCCGCCGTGGCCTGCGCCAGCGGTGCCAGTGGCCGGGGCAGGTTCCCGGACCACACGCGGCGGCGCACGCGGTCGGCCACGTCGCTCGGGTCGGCGTCGGCCAGCGCGCTCCCGAGCAGCTTCACGACGTCGGCGACGTGCGGCGCCAGTTGTTCCGGGTCGGCGGCGTCGACGCCCAGCGG
>DATMCA010000543.1:0-4960 GCA_035559015.1 Umezawaea sp.
TGGGCCCACCGCCCCCGCCGCCCGTGCGCGAGGCGATGACCGAGGTCATCCCGCGCGTCCCCGGCGGGCCGGGCCCGGACGACACCCAGATCACCCAGTCCGTCCCGTTGCTCCCGCCCTCCCCGCCGAAGCTGCCCGACCCGCTCCCGGACGCCCGTCCGGAGGAGTGGTTCGGCGACGACGACGAGGAGTTCGCCGAGCAGGAGAACACCGCGGCCCACCCCGGCCCGTACGTGGACGACTACTCGGACGACTACTCCGTCGACCGCTTCAGCGCCGAGGTGCCCGCCGGCCTGGCCGACGTCGACCAGGACGAGATCCAGGAACTGGAAGAGGAGGACGTCGAGCGCTCCCCGGTCAAGGAGTGGCTGGTCATGATCGGCCAGCTCGCCGTCGGCGTCCTCGGCGGCGCCGCGCTCTGGCTCGGCTTCAACTTCCTCTGGCGCGCCATCCCCGCGGCAGCGCTGGTGCTCGCGCTCGGCGTGACCGTCGGGCTGGTGCTGCTGGTCCGCAAGATCCGCAAGGCGGACGACCTCCAGACCACGCTGCTCGCCGTGCTCGTCGGCCTGATCGTGACGGTCTCACCAGCGGCGATGCTGCTGGTGAAGTCTTGACCATCCCGGTCGGGCTCTCCACGGCGTCGGTTTGGCCCCAGCCTGCGGGCGCCGCGTTCGAACTCGCCGCCGAACTGGGGTACGACGGTGTCGAGGTCATGGTCTGGGCCGACCCGACCAGCCAGGACGTGCGGGCGCTGGAGCGGCTGAGCCAGCGCACCGGCGTGCCCGTGCTGGCCGTCCACGCGCCGTGCCTGCTGATCACCCAGCGGGTCTGGTCGCCCGACCCGGTCGAACGGCTGCGCCGCAGCGTCGTGTCCGCGGCGGATCTCGGCGCGCGCACCGTCGTGGTGCACCCGCCGTTCCGCTGGCAGCGCCGCTACGCCGACGGCTTCGCCGACCTCGTCGAGACCCTGGAGGACTCCAGCGGCGTCGACGTCGCGGTGGAGAACATGTTCCCGGTCCGCCGAGCGCTCGGCCGCGGCCGGTCCGTGCAGGTGACGGCGTTCGCCCCGTCCATCGACCCGACGGACGTCGGCCACCGGCACTACACGCTCGACCTGTCGCACACCGCGGCGGCGGGCGTCGACGCCGTCGAACTCGCCAAGCGCATGGGCGACGGCCTCACGCACATCCACCTCGCCGACGGCAGCGGCGCGGCCAAGGACGAGCACATGGTGCCCGGCCACGGCGGCCAGCCGTGCGCCGTCGTGTGCGAGAACCTCGCCCGCGGCGGCTTCTCCGGCCAGGTCGTGCTGGAGATCAACACCAGGCGCGCCAAGGGTGCCGCCGAACGATCCCGGATGCTCGCCGAGTCGCTGCTGTTCGCCCGCCTGCACCTGGACTGGCGAGCCGAGCGCTGAACGCCGCCGACCCCGTAAGGTCACTCGCGTGAACCCGTTGCGCTCCTTGATCCTCGCGGCGGCGGGCAACGACGCCGTTCGCGGACTCGTGGCGTCGGCCCCTGTCAGCCGCGACGTCGTGCGCCGGTTCGTCGCGGGCGAGTCGACCGCGGAGGCCGTCGAGGTCACCCGGTCCCTCGCGGCCGACGGACTCACCGCCACCCTCGACTACCTCGGCGAGGGCACCACCAACCGCACGCAGGCCGAGCGGACCGTCCGCAGCTACCTGGAGCTGCTCGACCGCCTGCACGCCACCGGTCTCGCCGACAAGGCCGAGGTCAGCGTCAAGCTCTCCGCCGTCGGCCAGTCGCTCGGCGAGAACCTCGCGCTCACCAACGCGTCGCGCATCTGCGCCGCCGCCGAGCAGTGCGGCACGACCGTCACGCTCGACATGGAGGACCACACCACCACGGACTCCACCATGCGCGTGCTCGCCGAGCTGCGCCGGAGCTGGCCGTGGGTGGGCGCCGTCCTCCAGGCGTACCTGCGCCGCACGCTGGACGACTGCCGCGAGCTCTCCGGCAGCCGTGTCCGGCTGTGCAAGGGCGCGTACGCCGAGTCGGACGGCGTCGCCTACACCGACCCGCACGAGGTCGACCTGAACTACGTCCGCTGCGCGAACGTGCTCCTCGCGGGTGACGGATTCCCCATGTTCGCCACCCACGACCCCAGACTGGTGGACGTGATCGGCGAACGGGCGCGTTGGCACGACCGAAAGCCCGGTAGTTTCGAGTACCAGATGCTGTACGGGATCCGGCCCGCCGAGCAGCGACGGCTAGCCTCGGAGGGGAACGTGGTCCGCGTGTACGTGCCGTACGGCGAGCAGTGGTACGGGTACCTGATGCGAAGGCTGGCGGAACGCCCGGCCAACGTCACCTTCTTCCTGCGGTCGCTGGTCAGCCGCTCATGACAATTCGTACGAGGAGCTCGGTGCCCACGTTCACGGCCGCCAGTGCAGTGCGTTCACTCGGAGACGGGACCTACACGGCGAGCCTGCCCGCGGAGTGGACCATCGGTCCGAAACCGCACGGCGGCTTCCTCCTGGTGCTCGCCGCCCGAGCCGCCGTTCGGACCGCGAGCGACGCGGTCCCCGGCACCGAGGGCTTGGCGCCCCTCGCGGTCAGCGCCCAGTTCCTTCGGGCACCCGAAGTCGGTCCCGTGCTGCTGCGCACCGAGGTCCGGAAGTCCGGCCGGACCGCGACGGTCGTCTCGACGACCATCGAGCAGCGCGGCCGCAGCTGCGTCGAGTCCGTGGTGACCGTCGGCCGCATCCCCGAGCAGACGCCGGACTACGCGGACCTGCCGTCCATCCCGGCCGAGCCGCCCGCCGACGCGATCGACCTCAGCACCATGGAGTCGGGCGGCGTCTACAAGCTCGGCGCGGTGTGCGACGTGCGGCTGGACCAGCAGGGCGCGGGCTTCCTGACGGGCCGCACCGGCGACCCGCTCGTGCTGCGCCTGTGGGTCCGGCCGAAGGGCGAGCGCCCCGACCCGTACTTCGCCCTGGTCGCCGGTGACATCTCGATGCCGGTGACGTTCAACCTCGGCCGGTTCGGCTGGTCGCCGACGGTCCAGCTGACCGCGTTGATGCGCGCGAACCCGGCGCCGGGGTGGCTGCGGGTGCAGGTGTCGTGCAGCGCCGTGCACGGGCAGTGGTTCGACGAGGACGCCGTCGTGATCGACGCGACCGGGCGCCTGGTGTGCCAGTCGCGTCAGCTGGCCCTGACGCCCGCCGGGTAGGTCCCGGGATCAGGTCCGGCCTGGCCCGCTGATCGACTCGGTGATCCGGTCGAGGTAGGCGTTGACGACCCGCTGCTCCTCCTCGGGGAGCGACCGCCCGATCTCGTCCATGGCCAGGATCCTGGGCAGCCAGACGGCCAGGGTGGCGTCGCGGGCCTCGGGCCGCGCGGCGACCGTGACCCGGCGGCGGTCGGTGTCGTGGCGGACGCGCTCGACGTGGCCCGCGGCTTCGAGGCGGTCCACGAGGACCGTCGCGGAGGCCGAGCGGATGCCCAGCCTGCGGGCGAGTTCCGCGGTGCCCATCGGGCCGTGGACGTCGAGGAGGTCCAGGGCGACCATGTCGGTCGCGTTCATCCCCAGCTCGCGCGACAGCCGGGCCGTGAGCTCCCGCGCGGCGTTCATCAGGGCGCGGATCCGCGTCGTGGGTCCGCTGAACTCCTCGTCCACCAGGCGCCTCCATCATGCGGCTCGGCTAGTAGCTAGATAACCTAGCAACTAGACAATCGAGCTACTTGAAGGGGCGCGACTTGCGCACAGCGCTGATCTCCGGGGCGAGCATCGCGGGCCCGGCCCTGGCCTACTGGCTCAACGCCCACGGGTGGCGGACCACCGTCGTCGAGCGCTTCGACGAGGTCCGCGAGGACGGCCAGAACATCGACGTGCGGGGCGCGGGGCGGGAGGTGGCCCGCCGCATGGGCATCGAGGACGCCGTCCGGGCCGAGTCGACCGGCGAGGTGGGCACCGAGTTCGTCGACGCCGACGGCGCCACCCTCGCGCGCTTCGCGGCGGGCGAGTCCGACTCCGGCGGTGCCACCGCCGAACTGGAGATCCTCCGCGGCCGGCTGTCCCACATCCTCGTCGACCGCACGCGCGGCGACACCGAGTACCTGTTCGGCGAACGGATCACCGCCCTCGACGACCGCGAGGACGGGGTCGAGGTCACCTTCGCCCACGGCCCGAACCGCACCTTCGACGTGGTGGTCGTCGCCGAGGGCCTGCGCTCCCGCACCCGGTCGCTGGTCTTCCCCGGCGTCGACGCCGTGCGCGAACTCGACTTCTACACCGCCTACCTGACCATCCCGCGGACCGCGTCCGACACCGACTACTGGCGCTGGCACAGCGCGGGCCGGGGCCGCAGCGTGACCCTGCGCCCGGACAACCTCGGCACCACCCGCGCCACGCTGAGCTTCCTGTCCGACGTCCGGGGCTTCGACGAGCTGCCGCGCGACGGCGTCGTCACGATCCTGCGCCGGACGTTCGCCGACGTGGGCTGGGAGGCGCCCCGCGTGCTCGCCGCCCTCGACGACGCCCCGCTCTACTTCGACGCCCTCGGGCAAGCCCGGATGCCGTCCTGGAGCAGCGGGCGCGTGGCACTGGTCGGTGACGCGGCCTACTGCTCGTCCCCGATCAGCGGCATGAGCACCAGCCTCGCCCTCACCGGCGCGTACGTCCTCGCGGGTGAACTCGCCACCAACCCGCACCGCACGGCGTTCGCCCGCTACGAGGCCGTCATGCGCCCCTACGTCGAGCAGGCCCAGAAGCTCCCGCCGGGCACGCCGCGCGTCGCCAACCCCCGCAGCCGCGCGGGCGTGGCCGTGATGGGCGCCGTCGTCCGGCTCGCCGCCAGCCCCGCCGCCGTCCGCCTGGCCGGCTTCGCGTCGAAGTTCTCCACCCCGCGCGCCGAGGCCATCACCCTGCCGACCTACCCGGTCGGGCGGACGACCCCGGAGGACCTCGGCTGACCTCGGCTGACCTCGAACAAGA
>DATMCA010000544.1:0-5969 GCA_035559015.1 Umezawaea sp.
ACGACAAGGCCGGCGCGAAGATGCTGATGGACCGGCTGGGCGAGGCCGGGTGGTCGCAGGAGAGCATCGACTGGGTCTGGCCGTTGATCGCTGGTCATCACGGCTTGTTCCCGCCGACCGGCAAGATCGTGGGTAGCCGTCACGCCCGTGGTGAGGCGCAGGGCCGCAGTGCGGACTGGTCGCGGGTTCAACGTGCGGTGATCGAGGTGTTCACCCGTGCACAAGGCTTCGACGATCTCGCCTCGGTCGAACCAGTCGCTTCGTTGACGCGTGCGGAGCAGTTGCACCTGAGTGGGTTGGTCGTGATGGCCGACTGGATCGCCAGCGACGAGCGGTATTTCATCGGTGTCGACAACCTCGACGCGATCAGTATGGACGGCGCGCGGGTGCGGTCCGCCGGGGCGTGGAGGGGCCTGCGGATGCATGGCGGCTGGGGGCGGTTGACTGCGCCGGACGGCGATGTCGTCGCGACCCGTTTCGGGCGCCCGGCTCGTGACTTCCAGCTTGAGGTGATGGACCGGGCACGCTGCATGTCCGCGCCTGGCCTGCTCGTCATCGAGGCGCCCATGGGGGAGGGCAAGACCGAGGCGGCGTTGTCGGCCGCGGAGATCCTGGCCGCGAGGTTCGGTGCCGATGGTGTGTTCGTCGGTATGCCGACGCAGGCGACCTGCGATCCGATGTTCACGAGGGTGCGGTCGTGGGTGCGGCAGGTGAGCCCCGGGCTGGAGGATCAAGTGGTGCTGCTGCACGGCAAGCGGACCTTCAACGCCGAATGGAAGCAGATACTCAGCTCCTCCGCGTCCGATCCGGACGACTGGTGGGACGGAGTGGGTGAGGACCAATACGGGATCTCGGGTGGTGAGGATCGATCGAAGGAGCACTCCGGGCCGTCGGAGTGGCTGCTGGGGCGGCTTCGCGGGTTGTTGGCGCCCGTGGCGGTGGGCACCATCGACCAGTTGCTGTACGCGGCGACCAACACCAAGCACGTGATGTTGCGCATGGCGGGATTGGTCGGCAAGGTCGTGATCCTGGACGAGGTGCACGCTGCTGATGTGTACATGTCGCAGTTCCTGCACGAGGCGCTGCGCTGGCTTGGCCAAGCCCGTGTTCCGGTGATCCTGCTGTCTGCGACATTGGCACCGGATCAGCGACGAAGCTTGGTCGAGGCTTATGTAACCGGAGGTCGCAATGGCGTCAGAATGACGCTGCCCGATGTGACTCGCCCGGTCGGCTATCCCAGCACGACGACGGCATGCGTGCCTGGTGGCGACCCGCAGGTTGTGGTGACGTCGTCGAAGGGGTGGCGGCCGTCGCGGCCGGTTGCAGTTGAACTTCTTCGCGGAAGTCGTCAAGACACGCCCGTAGAAGATGAATCACTCTTCGATGACCTGGCGCAGCTCGTGAAACTGCTGGAGGAGCGTCTCGCGGCCGGTGGTTGCGCGCTGATCGTCCGCAACGATGTCGACCGTGCGCAAAGCACTTACAAGGCCCTGCGCGAGCATTTCCATGACGACGTTCGGCTGCTGCACGGCAGACTCGCGGTGGAGCCGAGAGCCCGTCGAACTCAGGAATGCTTGAAGCTGCTCGGCGCAGCTGGGGGCGAAGGACCAGGGCGTCCGCACCGCATGATCCTGGTCGCCACCCAGCTCGCCGAGCAGTCCTTCGACGTGGACGTCGACCTGCTGGTCTCCGATCTCGCTCCGATCGACCTGCTGCTGCAACGCATCGGCCGCCTGCACCGCCATGATCGCGGTGACAGGCCCGAACCGGTGGCGGCCCCCACCGTGGTGATCACCGGATTCTTCACACCTGACGGGGCCGCTCCTCGGTTTCTGCCGTCCAGCGAGTTCATCTACGGCCGTTACCTGTTGCTACGCACCGCGGACCTCGTCGTGATCGCGACCTCCGGCGATGGCTGGTCTGTGCCCGACAGCGTGCCCGCTCTGGTCGACACGGTGTACTCCGGCCACGACGCCACCCGCACCCGATGGCCTGCCGACGAACAGGCGGCGCGTGCTGAATGGAAGCGCGACGAACGGGAACGTGCGGAAAAAGCGAGCGTCTTCCTGCTCTCCGCTCCGCACGAATGGACCGAGCCGACGCTGCAGGGCTTGTCCTACGCCCACATTCAGGGAGCGCAAGATCAAGCGCGGCTGGAAGCGCTCGTCCGAGACGGTGATGAATCGGTCGAGGTCGTCATCCTCCGTCGAGGCACGCATGGCTACAGCTCGTACCGTGGCGTGCGCCTGGGTGTGCACGGTGAACGTGGGCCGGAACTGCTCGACGACGTCATGGCCAGCACCGTTCGTCTTCCGGCCGGACTCACCTCGGCGGCGTTGGGCACCCTCACGTCATTGCCCGAGTGGAGCCGTCATCCGTGGCTCAAGCACGTTCGAGCACTCATCCTCCGAGACGATCGAACCCAGGTGCAGCTGGGAAACCGCCTCGTCTCCTACGACCAAGACCTTGGGCTGATTGCACTACGGCCAAGTATGAAGGCTGACGCGGTGGAGCCCCGCGTTCGCGGGGACGACTCTAGCGACGATCTTCGAACTATCGCTACATAGGGAGAACCCCTGCAGGCGGCAGGGACGACCGCGTCAGCCAAGCCGCAGCGTACCCAGCCCAGGACCAGATGGCGAAGCGACCCAGGCTTGAAAGCTATCGCTACATACTTGTCCAAGACGAGGATCGCTGCTACCTTGGCGTAATCGGGCCACGACTTGCCTTCGTGACGCCCTCCGGGTCGTCTCAGTGGAGGTGGGTTCGTTGCTGATCGGAACGCTGCTGTCTGTTGGACTTTTAACGATGTCCTTTCGATTCCTGATAGTCGTTGTCGTCTTCATGATCGCGCGCAGAGGCGACGCGATCATGACGGCGTCTTTCGCTGACGCGGTGGATGTTTGTCTGCGCGGTAGGCGCGCCGGGATATGTGCAGACCGTAGCGACGAGCCGGAGCAACAGTGCAGCTCTCTGTCGACCATCGACAAGATCTCTACCGAGAAGGGTGATGATGAACCTTCTGGACGATCCGTGGATCCCGGTCCAGATCGACAACACCTATACCGAGGTGTCGGGTCGCGACGCGATCCTGCGTGCTCACGAGATTCAGCAGTTGGCAGTGGATACCCCGACGATGCTGCCGGTGATCTTGAGGCAGTTCCTGCTGCCTATCGTGATGGACGCGCTGGGTGCACCTCGAACGATCGGGCAGTGGAAGCTGTGGATGCGGGCATCCGCTGAGGGGCTGCTGTTCTCCGGAGTCGAGCCGCCTCCCGAAGTGCGGGAGTCCACCGTGCAGGAGGCGGCGCCCCGAAGCGGAGTGCTGCAGTATCTCGCCGACTACCGGGACCGGTTCGAGCTGTTTCACCCGGAACATCCTTTCGCTCAGGTCGGTGGGCTGCGCACGGCCAATGACGACACCAAGTCCACCTCGCTGCTGGTTCCATCGGTCGCCTCGGGCAACAACGTGCCGCTGTTCTCGAATCGAACCGGCGACGAACCCTGCCCGTTAACGACAGCGGAAGCGGCACGATGGCTGTTGCACGCCCACTGCTGGGACACCGCCGCGATCAAGACCGGTGCCGCGGACGACCCTCAGGCCAAGAACGGCAAAACCACTGGCAACCCGACCGGGCCACTGGGGCAGTTGGGTGTGGTAATCCCGGCCGGACACACGCTCGCCGAAACCCTCATGCTCAACCTGCCTCTCGTGCGCGACGGCTTGTCCGATGAGGACCTTCCCCAGTGGCGTCGACCCCCGTGGACCGCCGAATGGAGTTCGAGGTCGACTGCCGGTCGGTTGGAGTTGTTGACCTGGCAGGCACGACGTATCCGCTTGCACCACGAAGACACCCCTGACGGACATCGCGTCACCGCTGTCGTGGTGTGCGCCGGTGACCGCCTCACCCAAACGCCAACCCACGAACCCCATACCCTGTGGCGCAACGACTCCAAGGCCAAAGCAGGAGAGCTGACGCTCCGTCCCCGACGACACACGTCCGGACGAGCCGCGTGGCGAGGCCTCGACGCACTGCTGGCCGTCGAACCCGGCGGCCGCGACGTGGTGCAGACCAGCCGCCAGTTGCAGGACCTGGCCGCGGTGCTCGATCCCGACTTCCCCTTGCAGGTATTCACCGTCGGCGTCGAGTACGGCAACCAATCCGCGGTCGTGGAAAACGTGATCGCCGACTCCATCCCCCTACCGGTGACCGCGCTCCATCACACCGAAGTCCGCGACGTCCTGATCGAGATCGCCGAGCAAACCGACCTGCTGACCAGAGCGGTGAACTTGTTGTCGGCGGACCTCCGTCGCGCGACCGGATCGGAACCGCTGCCCTGGGACAAGGGCCAACGCCCCGGCGATCGACTACTTCACGCGCTGGACCCGATTACACGCCGCGTGCTGCACAAGCTCCGCCGCCGCGGCGACCACGAAGCGGTCGCCGCCGTGCACCTGGCCTGGGAGCAGACGGCCTGGCGAGCCGCGTTCGACGTTGCCGAACCACTCCTGCGTGACGTGTCCCCACGCCAGTTCACCGGTATCCGCACAACCTACAAGGACAAGGAACTTCTACTCTGCTCACCCAAAGCGGAACTGGCCTTCCGAAAAAGAGTCGGCGACGCCCTCCCGTTGACAGCCGAAGATCGCAAACGTCGTGACCCCGATCAGGAGCGCTGACATGTCCGAACCCCAACGTCGAGACCGGTGGTTCTGGGAGACCTACATCGACGAGCAAGGCAACTGGAACCAGGCCGGCAAGCAACCGGACGGACGGGAACTGGCCGCATTGCGCCGTGGGCTCGGTCGGCTCGCGGGCTCCGTGCCGCAGATGTGGCCCTACTACCGGAGCGTCATCCCGTCGGCGGAGTCACCACGCCTGGACGCCGAGCACGCGGCGCTGACGTTGTACGGCATTCACCAGCAGTCCCAACGCCATCCCATGCACAGGCCCGGCATCGGCCTGGGAGACGCTCTTCGGCAGCTCAAGAACCACGACGGTGTCAGCGAGGAAGCCGTTACCCGACGGTTCAACGCCGCCGCCACCGCGACCAGCGTCGGTGAACTCGTCGCGCACCTACGCGGCCTGATCACCCAGTTGCGTGGCAAGGACATCGCACTGGACTACACGCGACTGCGTGAGGATCTGCTCGGTTGGATCAACCCCGCCGGCCAATCGTGGGTGAGGCGACGCTGGGGGATGCAGTACCACGCCTGGCACTCCGCCGAGGCGGACGTGCCCATCACCGACTGATCCACACACCCATCTCGACCCGACGACCATCTTGGGAGTTCTCTCGTGCCCGCACGCCGCTACCTCGACATCCACGTCCTGCAGACCGTCCCGCCTTCGAACCTGAACCGGGATGACGCCGGAAGCCCCAAACAGGCCATCTACGGCGGGGTACGTCGATCCCGCGTGTCCTCACAGGCCTGGAAACGCGCCGCCCGTACCGCGTTCGCCGAGCGGGTTCCGAAAGCCGATCTCGCCACTCGCACCAAGCAGATCTCCGATCTGCTCACCAAACGGCTGGCCACCACCCACGACCTGACCTCGCCCGACGCGGCCAGGATCAGCAACGCCCTGCTCAAGCCGTTGGGTATCAAGGCCAGCAAGAAGAACGCCGAGCAGACGTCGTACCTGTTGTTCTTCGGCTACCCGCAGCTCGACGCGATCGCGGGTGTGATCGCCGGCCGGATCGACGAGTTGGTCGCGTTGGACGACACCGCGCTGACCAAGGCCGTGGAAGAGGTGGACGTCAAGAAGATCCTCGGCACAGGCCACCCGGTCGACGTGGCCCTGTTCGGACGCATGGTCGCCGACATCCCCAACCTCAACGTCGACGCCGCCTGCCAGGTCGCCCACGCCATCTCCACCCACCCCGTGGAGATCGAGTTCGACTACTACACCGCGGTCGACGACGAGAACACCCGTGAACAGACCGGCGCCGGGATGATCGGCACCGTG
>DATMCA010000545.1:0-7178 GCA_035559015.1 Umezawaea sp.
GGTCACGCCCTGGTGATCACCGAGAACTCCGTCCTGAACGGATCCGTGATCGTCGCGATCCGCCCGTAGACCATGTCGCTCGCCTCTCCCGCCTGCCCGCCGCCTGCCACGGCCCGAGCCACCGCCGCGTCCGTGTCCGCGACCTCGAACGTCGTCTCCCACCTCGACCGAGAAGCACCGGGATTCCCGAAGATCCCCCCGACCTCGTGTCCGTCCGGCCTCCGCAGGAACGTGAAGTCGAGGTCCGGCACGTCCTCGTTGCGGTCCACCGTGAACCCGAACACCGACGCGTAGAACTCCCGAGCGGGCACGGCCTCCGGTGTCACGAGATCGTTGCGCACCAACGAGTTCGGCTCGTTCACCACCTCGCACCCGATGTGGTCGCGCCCCTGCCACAACCCGAACGGCGCCCCGGTCGGGTCGATCGCGAGCGCCATCCGCCCCTCCGTCATCACGTCCATCGGCTCGACGGTGACCCGACCACCCGACCCGACGACGCTCTTGACCACCGAATCGCAGTCGTCGACCGCGAAGTACACGTTCCACCAGAACTCGGTCTCCCCCTCGTTCGGCGCGAGCGCGGCGACGCGCCGCCCGTCGAGCAGGGCTGTCGTGTAGTGCCCGGCCTCCGCCCCCGCCGAGGTGAACTCCCACCCGAACAACGCCCCGTAGAACCCCTTCGCCCGCTCCAGGTCGGGTATGCCCAGGTCGATCCAGGTGGGCGTGCCGTTCGGCTGCACGCTGGTCACGTAGCTCATGACGGTCCTCCGATAGCTCCGGTCACGTCCTCCGGACCCTAGCCACGGGCACCGACAACTTCAGGGCGTGTGCTCCCGCACGAACCGCAGCACCCGGTCGGTGATGGGCCCGGTGTCGTCGAACTGCCCCAGGTCGTGGCCCAGGTCCGGCCACACCTCGACCACGGCGTGCGGCGCCAGTTCCCCCAAACGGGCCGCGGCCGACACGGCGTCGTGCACGACGTTCCGCGCCCCGAACAGCGCCAGCACCGGCACCCGCACCGCCCGCAGCTCGTCCGGCGACGGCGGCACGAGCATCGGCAGCCGAGGCCGGTAGGCCTTCACGCCGGTGAACGCCACCCGCACGTCCGGCCGGTCGAGCAGGTCCCGCCCCATCGAGAACACCAGCATCCGCCGCATGAGCCGGTCCGACCGCGTCAGCCCCGCGAGCAGCGCCCGCCACAGCACCCCGAACGAGTACCGCGACGTCACGGTCGTGGGCTCCAGCAGGCTCAGCGTCGCCACGCGGTCCGGCGCGTGCACGACCAGCCGCGTCCCCAGCCAGCCGCCCTCGGACGCCCCGGCCACGTGCACCCCGCTCAACCCCAGCCGCACCAGCACCTCGTCGAGCGCGCGGGCCCGGTCGGTCGCGGTGCGGAACGGCACCTCCTGCACGCTGCCGCCCGCTTCGCCGAGCGAGTCGACGGCGTACACCGGGTTGGCCGCCGCGAACGCGGACAGGAACGGCTTCCACGGCGCCGAGGTCGAGTTGAACCCGTGCAGCAGCACGATCGGCTCCCCCTCGGACGGCCCGTACCGGTAGACCCTGGTCGTCCCGAACGACGTCGGCACGTCGTGCGTCTCCACCGGTGGCGCCAACGCCTCCCGGTAGGCCTCGACGAACGCGGCCTCCGCGGCCGGGCTCCGAAACGCCCCCACCTGTTCACCCATGCCGGGGACGGTGCGCGGTGAACCGGGGATACTTCTGGACGAAGGCTTGAATCCGCTGCTCAGGGGGGCCGCGTGGAGTTCCGGCTGCTCGGCGGGGTCGAGGTGTGGCACGGGGGCGCCCGGCTGGACGTCGGCCCGGCGAGGCAGCGGTGCGTGCTCGCGGTGCTGCTGGTCGAGGTGGGCACCGTCGTGCCGGTCGACCGGCTGGTCAACCGCGTGTGGGGCGGCCGGCCCCCGCAACGGGTGCGCGGCACCCTGCACACCTACCTGACGCGGCTGCGCCGTGCGCTGCCCGGCGTGCCGATCACCCACCGGTCGGGCGGCTACGTGCTGTCCGCCGACCCCGACACCGTCGACCTGCACCGGTTCCGCGCGCTCGTGCGGCAGGCCCGAACGGCCGCCGACGACGACGCGGAGGAGTTCTACGCGCGGGCCGACGACCTGTGGCGCGGCGAGCCGTTCGAGGACCTGGACACGCCCTGGCTGGCCGAGGTCCGCGCGGAGCTGGGCCGGGAGCGGCACACCGCCGACCTCGACCGGACCGACCTGGACCTCCGCCGCGGCGGCGGTTCCGCGCTGATCGCGCCGCTGACGAGCCGCGCGGAACGGCATCCGCTCGACGAGCGCCTGGCCGCGCAGCTGGCGACGGCGCTGTACCGGGCGGGCCGCCAGGCCGACGCGCTCGACCACCTCCGCCGGGTTCGGGCGCGGCTCGCCGACGAACTGGGCGTCGACCCCGGACCGCACCTGACCGACCTGCACCGGCGCGTCCTCGCCGCGGACCCGAGGCTGACCGAGCCCGTGCCGCGCCAACTGCCCGCCGCGCCCACGGCGTTCGTCGGTCGGGCCGCCGACCTGGCCGCGCTGGACCCGGGCGCGCCGCTGCTGGTGGTCACCGGCCCCGGCGGCATCGGCAAGACGTGGCTGGCCCTGCACTGGGCGCACGGCCGGAGCTTCCCCGACGGGCAGCTGTTCGTGGACCTGCGCGGGTTCGACCCGTCGGGTGAGCCGTTGGACCCCGACACGGCGTTGCGCGGCTTCCTGGACGCGCTGGGCGTTCCCGCCGCCGCGCTGCCGCCGGACGCCGGGTCCAGGGCGGGGCTGTACCGGAGCCTGCTGGCGGACCGGCGGATGCTGGTCGTGCTGGACAACGCGCGGGACGCCGCCCAGGTCGTGCCCCTGCTGCCCGGCGGGTCGGGCAGCACCGTCGTGGTCACCAGCCGCGACCGGCTGGCCGGCCTCGTCACGGCGCACGCGGCGAAGCCGGTGCACCTGGACGTGCTGTCCGAGGTGGACTCCCGAGGGCTGCTGGCCCGACGGCTGGGCGCGGACCGGGTCCCGGACGCCGAGCTGCTGGAGTGGTGCGGCGGTCTGCCGCTGGCGCTCGCGCTCGTCGCCGGGCAGGCCCTGGCGCACCCCGGTTTCCCGCTGGAGCGCGCCGACCACGGCGACCTGTCGACCGTGCTGTCGTGGTCCTACCGGGCGCTGCCGCCGGAGCAGGCGTCGGCGTTCCGGCTGCTGGGCGGCCTTCCCGGCCCGGACATCGGGGTCGCGGCGGCCGTGGCGTCGACCGGCGCGCCGGAGCGGGCGCTGCGGGCGCTGGAACGCGTGTCGCTGCTGACGGCCCGCTCCCCCGGCCGCTACCGGATGCACGACCTGGTCCGGCGGTACGCGGCCGACCTGCCCGACCCGGACCGCCCGGCGACCCTGGCGCGGCTGCTCGACCACTACGCGCGCACCGCCGCCGCGGCCCGCCTCCCGCTCGACCCGGAACCCGCGCCGATCCCGCTGCCGCCCCAGGGCTCGTTCGCCGACGACACGGCCGCGCTGCGCTGGTTCGACGCCGAGCACGAGTGCCTGCTCGCCGCGCTGCGCACCACCGACGACGACCTCGCGGCGTGGCACCTGGTGTGGGCGCTGCACCCGTTCCACTTCCGCCGCGCCCACCACGGGCACCAGGTCGAGGCCTGGCGACGAGGGCTGGAAGCCGCGCGGAACCTCGGCGACCCGCACGCGCTCGCGGTGGCGCACCAGCTCCTCGGACACTCCTGCTCGCTGGTCGGCGAGCTGGACGAGTCGCTGGAGCACCTCGAACGCGCGCTGCGACCGGGGCAGGACGGGCGGTTCGAGGGCCACGTGCGACTGAGCCTCGCGGCGACGTGGTTCCTGCGCGCCGACCACGGTCGCGCCGAGGAGCAGGCGCTCGACGCCGTGCGGCTCTTCCGCGCCGCCGGCGACCGCCTGTGGGAGGCCGTGGCGCTCACCGCGGCCGGCTTCGCCACCGCGCGGCTCGGTGATCTCGACCAGGCCCGGCGGCTCTGCGCCGAGTCGCTGGCCCTGGCCCGCTCGCACGGCAACCGGCACGGCGTGGCGGGGGCCCTGGACGCGCTGGGCGTCGTGGCGCACGAGGACGGCAGGCACGCCGACGCCGTCGAGCACCACCTGGAAGCCCTGGCGCTGCACGAGGAGCTCGACGCCCCGCACAGCGCGGCCGAGACGCTGGAACGCCTCGGCCACCCGTACGCCGCGCTGGGCCGGACCGCGGAGGCCCACGACGCGTGGCGCCGGGCCGCCGCCCTCCACCGGTCCCAGCACCGGATCGCCGACGCGGACCGCGTGGCTAGCCGAGTGCCACCGGGGTCGTGAGCACGCGGTCGTACCCGACCTCGCGCGGCGACCCGACGACGCAGAAGCTGCCCGACAGGCGGGTGTCCTCGCTCGAAGCGCCGACGTGCACGTCGATCACGCCGGGTTCGACGATCCGCCGCCCGGAGACGCCGGTGAACGAGGTGCGGTCCGCGTGCAGCGTGAACGTCACGCGCACCGACTCCCCGGCGTCCAGTTCGATCCGGACGAAGCCCGCGAGCTGCCGCACCGGGCGCGCCACCGAGGCCACCGGGTCGTGCAGGTAGAGCTGCACGACCTCGGCCCCCCGCCGGAGACCGGTGTTCTGGACGACGAAGGAGATCTCCACCTCGCCGTCGATCGGCACGGTGTCGCGCGACAGCTCCAGCCTGCGGTAGGTGAACGCGGTGTAGGACAGGCCGTGGCCGAACGGGAAGCGCGGCGTCGGGTCGACCGAGCTGACCCCGCCGGGCCCGCCGAGCTTGGCGCGCAGGTAGGTCGACGGCTGCCCGCCGGGCCCGTTCGGCACCTGCACGGGCAGCTTGCCGGACGGGTTGACCCGGCCGCTGAGCACGCCCGCGATGGCGCCCGCGCCCTCCTCACCGGGGAAGAACGTCTGGAGGGTCGCCGCCGCGCCGCGGAACTCGCCGAGCGCGTACGGCCTGCCCGCGACCATGACGGCCACCACGGGCACGTCCAGTTCCAGCAGCGCCGCGAGCAGGTCGGACTGCACGCCGGGGAGCGTCAGGTCCTCCGCGTCGCAGCCCTCGCCGGACGTGCCGCGGCCGAACAGCCCGGCGCGGTCGCCGAGCACCGCGACGCACAGGTCCGCGTCGCGGGCGACCCGGATGGCCTCGGCGAGCCCGCCGAGGTCGGACCCGTCCACCGCGCAGCCCTGGGCGTACACGACCTCCGTGTCGGGGAACTCCTCGCGGAGGGCGTCGAGCACGGTCGGCATCTCGACGCCGAGCGGCACGTCCGGGTGCTGCACGCCGACGTGGCTGGGGAACGAGTAGCACCCCATCATCGTGAACACGTCGTCCGCGCACGGGCCGACCACGGCGATGCGGCGCGGGGCCGCCAGCGGGAGGATGTTCCTGGGGTTGTCCAGCAGCACGACGGACCGCTCCGCCATGGTCTTGGCGAGGCCGCGCAGGGCGGGCGGGTCGAGGTCGATCGACTCGGGCGCCGGGGTCGGCTTCCAGGAGGCGTCCAGGAGGCCGAGTTCGCACTTCTGCCGCAGCACGCGGGCGACCGCGCGGTTGACGAGGTCCTCGGACACGTCGCCGTTGCGGACCAGTTCGAGCAGCGGGTCCCCGAAGCAGCGGACGGTCGGCAGCTCGACGTCGACCCCGGCCGAGAGGGCCAGCGCGGCGGCGTGACCGGGCGAGGAGGCCACGCCGTGGGCGCTCTCCAGGAACGAGACGCCGAAGTAGTCGGCCACCACGACCCCGTCGAAGCCCCACGTGCCGCGCAGCAGCTCGGTCAGCAGCACCGGGTTCGCCGCGGGCGGCACGCCGTCGACGTCGGCGTAGGAGTGCATGACCGACCGCGCGCCACCGAGCCGCAGCGCCATCTCGAACGGCGCCAGCACCACGTCGGCGAACTCGCGCGGCCCCATCGAGACGGGGGCGTGGTTGCGGCCGGACCGCGACGCCGAGTAGCCCGCGAAGTGCTTGAGCGTGGCGACGACACCGGTCGACTCCAGGCCGCGGGTGTACGCCGCGCCGAGCAGTCCGACCAGGTACGGGTCCTCGCCGATGGTCTCCTCGGTGCGCCCCCAGCGGGGGTCGCGGGTCACGTCGAGCACCGGCGCGAGGCCCTGGTGCACGCCGACGGCCCGGAGCTGCTCGCCGATGGCCGTGGCCATCCGCTCGACCGAGTCGGGGTCGAACGTCGCGCCCCAGGCCAGCGGGATGGGGAACACGGTGGCCTGCCAGGCGGTGAACCCGGACAGGCACTCCTCGTGCGCCATCGCGGGGATGCCGAGCCTGCTGCCCTCCACCAGCTTGCGCTGGGTGTCGGCCAGGACCCTGGCGCCGACGGCCGGGTCGAGCGGGCTCGTGCCGAACACGCGGGTCAGCTGGCCGAGACCGGGCTTGGTCAGCTCGGACCACTCCGGCAGCGGCTCGGAGAACTCGTGCTGGGCGGGGGCCACCTCGGCGTCGTCGGGTGACACCCCCACCCAGACCCCGACCAACTGGGCGAGCTTCTCCTCGACCGTCATGTCGGCGAGCAGCAGGTCGACCCGCTCGTCGACGGGACGGCTCGGATCGGCCCACGCCGCTCCGGTGGTGCGGGAATCGGGATGCACTCCAACTCCTCCTCAACGCAAGTTCCTGAATTGTGACCGATACTATCGGAAACACTTCGAAACACAATGAGCTGGGAGAACGGCACAAATAGGCCACGAAAGTGACCCTTGACACCCTATTGGCGTAGCCCTACTGTCTGCGCAAGTCGAACAGGTTTCGAAATGTTTCGAACTCGGCACCGTGGCAGAGAGGAAGGCGGTCGCATGTTCCGCCGGTCTAGAACGCACGCCCTGATCACGATGGTCGCGATGGTGGCCGTCGCGGCCGCCTGCGGCACATCCGGTCCCTCGTCGGGGAGCGGCGGTGGCGGCCCCTTCAAGGTGTGGGCGCTGCAGGACAAGGTGCTCAACCCGCTGGAGAAGGCGTCCGCCGAAGGCGCGGGCGGCGCTCTGGAGACCTTCGGCAACGACCCGTACAAGCAGAAGCTGCGGGTCGCGATCGGCTCCCCCAACGCCCCGGACGTCTTCTTCAACTGGGGCGGCGGCAACCTCAAGGAGTACGTCGACGCCGACAAGATCGTCGACCTGACGCCGACGCTGGACGAGAACTC
>DATMCA010000546.1:0-7795 GCA_035559015.1 Umezawaea sp.
CACCGCCCACGTGGGCGACACCTACTACCTGATGGGCAACCTCCCGCTGGCCGAGGAGCACCTCGCCGCGGCCCTCGCGTCGCACGAGACCGTCGAGGTGGGCCTCGTCTTCCGCGCGGGCGGTGTCGACAGCATGGCCAACGTCGAACTGGACCTGGGTCGCCCCGAGGCGGCCCTGCGCCGAGCCGTCCACGGCCTGGAGTTGGCGACCAGGGCGGCCGACAGCAAGGGCGAGGTCGACTCCCGCAACACGCTCGGCCGCGTCCACCGCGCTCTCGGCGACCTGCTCGCCTCGATCCGCCACCACCGCGCCGCCCTGGAGACCAGCGCCCTCACGGGCTACCGCCGCGGCCAGGTCGACGCCCACCTCGGCCTCGCCGCGGCTCACCGGCTGCTGGGCGACCTGGACAACGCGCTGCGGCACGTGCGGGACTCCAACGAGGCGGCGAGGAGCGGCCAGCTGCACGTCCGCCGCACGCGCGTGCTGGTGGAGGCCGCCGCGATCCACCTGGCCCGCGGCGAGGTCGCCGGAGCGCTGCGGCAGGGCGAGGCCGCCCTGGACCTCAGCCGCCGGACCGGCCGCCGGATCGGGGAGGGGCACGCGCTGGTCTGGCTGGGGCGGGTGCGGAGGGTCATGGGCGACGAACGGGCCGCCGCCGAGTGCTGGCGCGGGGCGCTGGAGGTGTTCGAGGAACTCGGCGCCCCGGACGCCGTCGAGGTGCGCGCGCTGCTCGGATGACCTTCGGCGGTGGTGGTGGAACCGTTGCGGCCGAACAGGGAGGTCGTCAGTACTCGGCGGTGGATCTCGATCACGTTGTTCTCGGGGCGCACAAGAGTCGCGGAAGAACAGCGTCCGGTGCCGCAGGAACGGCAGAACTGTCGGACCCCTCCCGTACCTTCGAATCCGGGGGCCCATCCCAACGGGGTACCCCGGTCGCCGTGCGGGTTCGTCAGCCGCCGGCGAACGGGGGCAGCACGTCCAGCAGCGCTCCGGAGCGCACCGGGGTGCCGCGGTCGCGCACGGCCACGCCGTCGAGCAGGAAGCTGGCCGCCGACAGCACGCGGGCCAGCGGCTCGCCGTGCCGTTCGTGCATGACCGTGAGCACGTCGGCGACCGTGGGGGCGCCGTGCAGCTCGATGTTCTCGTCCGGCACCCCGGCGGCGGCTCGTGCTCCCGCGAAGTACCGCACCGTCAGTTGGGGCAACTCATCCTCCGATCGCGCTCATGGGTCGGTCCGGCTGGCTGAACCCGGCGTCGTTGATGCCGTGCCCGGCGGCCTTGGCCCACATCGTCGCGCGCCACATGTCGGCGATCTCGTCGTCGGTCGCGCCCGCGCGCAGGGGCGCCCGCAGGTCGGTTTCGGACTGGCTGAACAGGCAGTTGCGCAGCTGGCCGTCGGCGGTCAGCCGGGTCCGGTCGCAGGCGGCGCAGAACGGCCTGGTGACGGACGCGATGACGCCGACCACGGCCGGGCCGCCGTCGACGAGCCAGCGTTCGGCCGGTGCGCCGCCGCGGGCGACCGGTTCGGGGGTGAGGTCGAACCCGGTGCCCAGGGAGGCGAGGATCTCGGCGGCGGTGACCATGCTCGTGCGGTCCCAGCCGTGCTGCGGGTCCAGCGGCATCTGCTCGATGAACCGCAGCTGGTAGCCGTTCTCGACGGCGAAGCGCAGCAGCGGGACGGCCTCGTCCTCGTTCACCCCGCGCAGCAGCACCGAGTTGATCTTGACGGGGTCCAGGCCCGCGGCGCGCGCGGCGGCCATGCCCTCGAACACGTCGTGCAGCCGGTCGCGCCGGGTCAGCTCGTGGAAGCGGGCCCGGTCGAGCGTGTCCAACGAGACGTTCACCCGGTTCAGGCCCGCCTCGACGAGGGTCGTGGCGCGCTTGGCGAGCGAGAGGCCGTTGGTGGTCATGGAGATCTTCGGCCGCGGGTCGAGCGCCGCCGTGGCGGAGATCACATCCTCCAGCCCTCGGCGCAGCAACGGCTCGCCGCCGGTGAAGCGGACGTCCGTCACCCCCAGTTCGGTCACGGCGATGCGGAGGAGCCGGACGAGCTCCTCGTCGCTGAGCACCTCGGACGTCGGCAACCAGTCCAGGCCCTCGGCGGGCATGCAGTAGGTGCACCGCAGGTTGCAGCGGTCCGTCAGCGAGACCCGGAGGTCCGTCGCCACCCGGCCGAAGCGGTCGATCAGTTCCGGCCTGTCCGGGCGCGTGGAGGCGTCCGGCGTGCCGCGCACGACCGGCAACCCGAGTTCGACTGCTGTCACCTCCGCCAGGGTAATGCGGAAACACTTGTGGGCGGTGATACGGAGCGCGCTGTGACGGAAGCGTTGGTTGTAGTCACCCACAAGGCCGAGGCGGAGGTTCCTTTCTTAGTCGCTAAGATGTTGAACAAGCCAAGAGGAGTGTGGTCATGGCCGAGGTGCCGTCCGACGTGCTGGAGCGGTTCGCCTGGTACGCCCGCGAGATGAGCGCGCTGACGGTGATGTTCCACAGCCGCGTCGCCGAGCACATGGGGCTGTCGGCCACCGACGAGAAGTGCCTCGACCTGGCCATGCGTGCCGACGGGGCCCTCACGGCGGGCCGCATCGCGGAGCTGTCCGGCCTGTCCACGGGTGCCGTCACGGGCGTGATCGACCGGCTCGAACGCGCCGGGTACGTCCGCCGCGTGCGCGACCCGCACGACCGCCGCAAGGTGCTGGTCGAGGTCACCCCGCAGAACGCCGAGAAGTTCGCCCACCTCTTCGAGGGCGCGCTCGCGTCCGTCGAGGAGGTGCTCTCGGGGTTCACCCCGGCCGAGATCGAGGTGCTGGAGCGCTACAACAAGGCGTCCATCGACGTGTTCCGGGCGCGCATGTTCAAGGGCTGACTAGCCCGGTTCCACGCGCGGGTGAATCATGTGCCGCATGCCGGAGAGCTGGAACTACCTCATGGACATGGACGGCGTCTTGGTGCACGAGGAGCACCCGATCCCCGGCGCGAGCGAGTTCGTCGCCGAACTGGCCGAGAACGACATCAAGTTCCTGGTGCTGACCAACAACTCGATCTACACCCCGCGCGACCTGCGGGCCCGCCTGGCGCGGACCGGCCTGGACATGCCCGAGACCGCGATCTGGACGTCGGCGCTCGCCACCGCGAAGTTCCTCGACTCGCAGCGCCCGAACGGGTCCGCGTTCGTGATCGGTGAGGCGGGCCTGACCACCGCGCTGCACGAGATCGGCTACGTGCTCACTGACCGCGACCCGGACTACGTGGTGCTCGGCGAGACCCGCACCTACAGCTTCACCGCCATCACGAAGGCCATCAGGCTCGTGGAGGAGGGGGCGAAGTTCATCGCGACCAACCCCGACGCCACCGGTCCGAGCCGCGAGGGCTCCCTGCCGGCGACCGGCGCCGTGGCCGCCTTGATCGCACGGGCCACCGGCCGCGACCCCTACTTCGTGGGCAAGCCCAACCCGCTGATGATGCGCTCGGCCCTGCGCGCGCTGGGCACGCACTCCGCCAACACCCTGATGATCGGCGACCGCATGGACACCGACATCCGCGCGGGCCTCGAAGCGGGCCTCCAGACCATCCTGGTCCTCTCCGGCATCTCCGCCGACTCCACCGCCGAGATGTACCCCTTCCGCCCGACCAGGGTCATCAACTCCATCGCCGACCTCGTGGGCAACTCCGCGAACCCCTTCTAGCCCCTCGCCTCCTCACCTGCTCGCCTCCACGCGAGGCCGCGTCGGTAGGTCGGGTCACCATTTTTTCGAGTTGGGGTTGGGACGAAGTCTCTGCCCCAACTCGAAAAAATCGGGGCACGAACTGCCGACTTAAGGCGGCCGAGCCGGAGTCTGCGGAGCAGCGACCATAAAGTAGAGCTGTGGACACCGACCAGCGCAGGCTCTTCGTGGTCGGCGACGTGCACGGGCACCTCGCGGAACTCGCTCGTTCCCTGCACCTCGCCGACCTGCTCGATTCCGACGGCGACTGGTGCGGTGGGGAGTCCGAGCTCTGGTTCCTCGGCGACTTCGTCGATCGAGGACCGGACGGGATAGGGGTGATCGAGCTGGTCATGCGGCTCTCGGCGGAGGCCGCCGAGGCCGGTGGCAGCGTGAACGCCCTGCTGGGCAACCACGAGGTGCTGCTGCTCGGCATGCACCGCTTCGGGAACACGAACGTGCCCGGTGCGCCCAGCGCCCGCAGCTTCGAGCGGAGCTGGTTGATGAACGGTGGGCTGCGGAGCGACCAGGACCGGCTCACCGACAAGCACATCGAGTGGTTGACCAGCAGGCCGGTGATGACGCTCGTCGACGACCACCTGCTGATGCACTCCGACACGATGGCGTACCTGGAGTACGGCGACACGATCGACGAGGTCAACGACGCCGTTCGCGAGGTGGTCGCCGACGACGACCTGTCCGAGTGGTGGGAGTGCTGGCGGCGGATGACGACGCGGTACGCGTTCCGCGGCACGCACGGTCCCGAGGTCGCCGACCAGATGCTGGACCAGCTCGGCGGCAAGGTCGTCGTGCACGGCCACAGCGTCATCGCGGACCAGCTGGGGGTGCCGCCGGAGCAGATCGACGGTCCTCTCCAGTACGCGGACGACCGGGTGCTGGCCATCGACGCGGGCCTGTACAGCGGCGGCCCGTGCCTGGTCGTCGAGCTGCCCTACGGCTGAGCCGTCCCGGCCTTGATCGGGACGTCGCGGACCAGACCCCACGTGAGCGCCAGGCCGACGGCCCAGCTCGCCGCGCACAGGCCGAGCGCGAGCGGGAGCGTCGCCGTCGCGGTGAGGTCGAAGCCGCGGAGGAACGGCAGCGAGCCGGACCGGCCGACCGTGATCACGGCGGGCGTGATCAGCGCGAAGCCGATCAGGAGGGTGACCACGCCGCCCGCCTGGAGCCGGTCGAAGCCGCTGACGACGAGCATGCCCGCGGCCGTCCACACGGCGAACACCGCCCAGTAGGCGACGAAGATCGCGGGCACGTCCGTGCCGCTGTCGAAGTGCGGCTGCTCCAGCGACTGGGGCCACCCCGCGGCCCGGTAGACGAGCGATTCCAGCACGTACCCCAGTGCCGTGCAGGCGGCGGCCACGGCCGTGAGCACGACGGTGAACGCGCAGGCCTGCGCCACGAACTCGCGGCGCGTGCGGCCGTGCACGACCGCGACCTGGAGGAGCTTGCGGGCCAGGTGCAGGCCGAGGCCGAACACGAGCCAGCGGGCGAGCTGGGCGGCGGTCATGTCCCAGCCGCTGATCCGGATGTCCTTGACCGCCGAGATGCCGAGCACCAGCAGCGTCGTGCACACCCAGCCGATGGCGAACACGACCACCACGAACGGGAGCAGCGTGGCGGAGAGGTGCCGGGCGATGGACCACTTCATCGGGTTACTCCCGCCGGTTCGGTGAGGTGGACGAACAGGTCCTGGAGGGGGATCGGGCCCAGTTCCAGGCCCTCGGTGCCCGAGGCGTCCCGGTCGAGCGAGCCGTAGACGACCGCGGACTTGGTGGGGCCGAGCTGCCTCTGGTTCAGCACGGTGAGGCCTTCGACGAACCTGTCGACGAGGCCGGTCGGGCCGGTCACCGACGTGCCGCGCGAGCGGACCGCCTCGGTCTCCTCGTGCAGCACGAGCCTGCCGGAGTCGATGATCACGACCTCCTCCAGCAGCGCGGCCTGCTCCTCGACGAGGTGGGTGGAGAGCACGATCGTCCGAGGCTCGGCCATGTAGTCCGCCAGCAGGGCGTCGTAGAACGCGTAGCGGGTCGGGGTGTCCATGCCCAGGTGGGACTCGTCGAACATGGTCAGCGGGGCCCGGCTGGCGAGGCCGACGACGACGCCGAACGCGGACCGCTGGCCGAGCGAGAGCTGCCCGAGCTTCTTGGTGCGCGGCAGGCCGAACAGGTCCATCAGCCGCTCGGCGCACTCGGCGTCCCAGCTCTCCCGGAACACGCCCGCGAGCGCCAGCGCGTCCTTCAGCCGGTCGCCCTTGTCGGCGGGGTCGACGCCGTGCTGGACGAGGCAGATCCGGCTGGTGGCGCGGCCGTTCTCGAACACCGGCTCGCCGTCGACCAGGACCGTGCCCGCGGTGGGCTTGCGGAACGCGGCGAGCACGGACATCAACGTCGACTTGCCGGACCCGTTGCGCCCGAGCAGGCCGTAGATCTTGTTCTCCGCCAACGAGAACGACAGGTCGTCGATGGCGGTCACGTCGCCGTAGCGGACGACGAGCCCCTGGACGTCGACCTTCACCGCCCGTCCTCCAGCTGCTCGATGCGCTTGATCACGTCGCTCAGCGGGATCCCGATGGACCTGGCCTCCGCCACCATCGGGTCGACCACCTGCCCGAAGAACGTCTCCCGTCCCTGCGCTCGGAGCGCGTCGCGCGCCGTTGGGCTCACGAACATCCCGATCCCCCTCCTCTTGTAGAGCACGTCCTCGTCGACCAACTGCTGGAAGGCCTTCGCCGCCGTCGCCGGGTTGATCCGGTAGAAGGCCGCGTACTGGTTGGTGGACATGACCTGCTGGTCCGCCTCCAACGCCCCGGACAGCACGTCGGCCTTGATCCGGTCGGCGATCTGCCGGTAGATCGGGCTCCGGTCGTCGAACATCAGCACTTCCCTGGTTCGTTACTTGAGTAATGGACCGTAGCACCAATGAGGCTGCCTTCGTCAAGCCGCCGTGCGAAGGTTGGGGCGCACCAACGTCGTCGCGGGAGGTCGTCGTGTCCACGGTCAGCTATTCCTCCGGTACCTCGACCGTTCCCCTGCTCGGGGACACGATCGGCGCGAACTTCGACCGCGCGGTCCTCCGGTTCGGCGATCGGGAGGCCCTGGTCGAGTGCGAGACCGGCCGCCGCTGGACCTACCGCGAGCTGGCCGCCGAGGTCGACGCGCTCGCCGCCGGGCTGCTCGCCTCCGGTGTGCGGGTCGGCGACCGGGTCGGGATTTGGGCGCCGAACCGCGCCGAGTGGGTGGTCGTCCAGTACGCCACGGCCAAGATCGGCGCGATCATGGTCAACGTGAACCCGGCCTACCGGGTGCACGAGCTGGAGTACGTGCTCAACCAGTCCGGGGTGCGCACGCTGGTCGCCGCACGGGACTTCAAGACGTCGGACTACGCGGGCATGATCGAGCAGGTGCGGCCGAAGTGCGCCGGGCTCGAACAGGTCGTGCTGCTCGGGAGTCCGGAGTGGACGGAGCTGCTGGCGTCACGGGACGTGCCCGAGTTCCCGGAGCTGTCGGCGGACGACCCGATCAACGTGCAGTACACGTCGGGCACCACCGGGTTCCCGAAGGGCGCGACGCTGTCGCACCACAACATCCTGAACAACGGCTTCTTCGTCGGGGAGCTGTGCGGGTACTCCGAGGTGGACCGGATCTGCGTCCCGGTGCCGTTCTACCACTGCTTCGGCATGGTGATGGGGAACCTCGCGGCCACCTCGCACGGGGCCTGCGTGGTCATCCCGGCGCAGGGGTTCTCGCCCGCGGCCACGTTGCGGGCGGTCGCGGAGGAGCGCTGCACGTCGTTGTACGGCGTGCCGACGATGTTCATCGCGGAACTGGCCGAGCCGGACTTCGACACCTACGACCTGTCGTCGTTGAGGACGGGGATCATGGCCGGGTCGCCGTGTCCGGTGGAGGTGATGAAGCAGGTCATCGACCGGATGGGGATGCGCGAGGTGTCCATCTGCTACGGCATGACGGAGACGTCACCGGTGTCCACGCAGACCCGTGCCGACGACTCGCTGGACCGCCGGGTGTCGACCGTCGGGCGCGTCGGGCCGCACCTGGAGGTCAAGGTGGTCGAC
>DATMCA010000547.1:0-3160 GCA_035559015.1 Umezawaea sp.
CGTCCCGTAGCGAACCCGCACCGCGGGTCGTGCCGCCCGGCCGAGCGGGCCTGCCAGGCACGCCGCACCGAGCCCCGGCCGTACGGGCTTGATCGTAAGGCGGGCGCCGACCGGCACGATCTAACCGGGGGTCCAACACTAGGAGATCCGGGGGGATCGATGAGGTACCGGTTGCTGGGGACGCTGGAGGTGCACCACCAGGGGGCGCCGGTCCCGCTGGGCGGACCGCGCCAGCGCGCGGTGTTCGCCGCGCTGCTGATCAGGGCGGGCCGGGTGGCGACGATCGACTACCTGGCGCAGGCCGTGTGGGAACGGCCGCCCGCGTCGATGCGCGCGAACCTGCGGACCTACGTGACGAGGCTGCGCCGCACGCTGACCGGTCCGGGGCAGCAGGGCATCATCAGCCACCCGGATGGCTACGAACTCCTCGTCCGGCCCGAGGAGTTCGACCTGGCGGTGTTCGAGGAACGGCGGGCGCACGGCCTGCGCGCCGAGCTGGACCACGACTTCCCCGATGCGGCGAGGCACTACGCGCAGGCCCTGTCGACCTGGCGCGGCCGGGCGCTGGAGGGGGTCCGGGCGTGCGGACCGGCGTTGGAGGCGGAGGTGGCGGTGCTGGAGGAACGGCGGCTCGCCACGGTCGAGCGGGCCGTCGAGGTCCGGCTGCTGGCGGGAGCGCCCGCGCGGGTCGTACCGGACCTGTACCGGCTGGTGGCGGCTCACCCGGTGCGCGAGGTGTTCTGGAGCCAGCTGATGCGCGGCCTGCACGCGGCGGGCCGGAGGGCCGAGGCGCTGGGCGTCTACCGGCGGGCCTGCGCGTTCTTCCTCGACGAGCTGGGGGTCGAACCGGGGCGGGCCCTGCGGCTTGTCCACCGCGACATCCTCGACGGCACGCTGCTCGCGGAACCGGCGCACGTCCTGTGCGCCTCGGCGCGCCGGTGGTGACCGTGGACCTCCGCACCTGGACGGGCTGCGCCACGCCGTAGGCCTGCGGAGGGCTTGCGGAAAATCGGAGGCCCACAGCCGGCACTCCTGGCAGGGTGTCGCGCGTGACACCACCCTTCGTACCCGGTCTCGAACTCGCCGGCCTGTTCCACGCAGAGGTCGTCGCCCCGATCGTGGCGCGGGCGCTGGCCGGGGCACCCCACTCGGCGGCCCTGATCGGCTGGGGTTCGGAGGTGCAGGGCTTCGACACCGCGCGCTCCACCGACCACGCCTGGGGTCCGCGCCTCCAGGTCTTCCTCGGTGGCGACGACTTCCGCGCCCGTGGCGCCGACCTGGACGAGCTGCTCGACCGGGAGCTGCCCGTGGAGTTCCGCGGCTACCCGGTCCGCTTCGCCTTCCCGGCGGACGTGCCCGCCCGGCACTGGGTGCACGTCGTGGACCTGGAGGACTACTTCGCCTCGCAGCTCGGCGCGGACCCGGAGGACCTCACGCCGTCCGACTGGCTGGCGGTGCCGACGCAGGTGCTGCGCGAGCTGACCGGTGGCGCGGTCTTCCACGACGGGCTGGGGCGGCTGGCGTCCCACCGGGAGCGGCTCGCCTGGTACCCGGACGACGTGTGGCGGCACGTCCTGGCCTGCCAGTGGAAGCGGCTGTCCCAGGAGGAGCCGTTCGTCGGCCGCTGCGGCGAGGTCGGCGACGACCTGGGCTCCGCGGTGATCGCCGCCCGGCAGGTCCGCGACCTGATGAGGCTGTGCCTGCTGGTGAACCGCGTGTACCCGCCCTACGGCAAGTGGCTGGGCACCGCCTTCGCCGCCCTGCCCTGCGCCCCGGCGTTGACCGGGCACCTGTCCGGCGCGCTGGCCGCGCGGAGCTGGCAGGAGCGTGAACGGCACCTCTCGCCCGCCTACGAGTTCGTCGCCGGGCTGCACAATGACCTGGGCCTGACCGAGCCGCTGGACCCGCGCGTCCGCCACTTCCACGACCGGCCGTTCCTGGTCCTCGACGCCCACCGCTTCACCGACGCCCTGGTCGCGACGATCGACGACCCGGCGATCAGGGCCCTGCCCCCGGTCGGCGCGATCGACCAGTACGTCGACAGCACCGACCTCACCGACCGGGCGTTCCTCGACCGCCGCCGCCGCTACCTGGCGGGTCCCGAACCGGACCGAAAAGGACGTGCGGCGGGCTGAACCAGGTCGGTACGGTCGGGCCGTGGACGACGACGGGTACTTCGGGGAAAGCACCGCGGAGCGGTACGACGAGTCCTCGGCGGCGGAGTTCGAGCCCGCCGTGGTCGATCCGGCGGTCGAGGTCCTGGCCGGGTTCGCGGGCGACGGGCGTGCGCTGGAACTGGGCATCGGCACCGGGCGCATCGCGCTCCCGTTGGCCCGGCGCGGTGTCGCGGTCCACGGCATCGAGTTGTCGTGCGCGATGGTCGCCCGGCTGCGGGCCAAGCCCGGCGGTGCCGACATCGGCGTGACGATCGGCGACTTCTCGACGACGAGGGCGGACGGCGCGTTCTCGGTCGCGTACCTGGTGTTCAACACGATCATGAACCTGACGACGCAGGCCGCGCAGGTCGACTGCTTCCGCAACGTCGCCGCCCACCTGGAGCCGGGTGGCCGCTTCGTCGTGGAGGTCGTGGTGCCCGAGCTGCGGCGGTTGCCGCCGGGGCAGAACGTGGTGCCCTTCCACGTCAGCTCCACGGGGGTGGCGTTCGACGTCTACGACGTGGCCACGCAGGCGACGAGCTCGAACTACGTCGAGGTGGTCGACGGCCGGGGCTCGTACCGGTCCGTCCCGTTCCGGTACGTCTGGCCGTCGGAACTCGACCTGATGGCCCAGCTCGCCGGGTTGCGGCCGAGTGGGCGGTGGCAGGACTGGGTGGGCACGCCGTTCACCGGCGAGAGCCGCGGGCACGTGTCGGTCTGGGAGAAACCCCTGGTGTGACGGGGAGATCCCCAGCGGCGGGCTGATCCCGGCCGGTCACTCGCGGCGGATCGAGTACGCCCGCGGGTACTTCCGGCCGGGGGTCGGTGTCGGTGAGCCGGTGAAGGACACGGGGGTGCCGTTGGGGAGCGGGGTGTGGTCCTCGGGCAGGTCGTCGCGCGAGACGAACCACGAGCCGCCGCGGGTGTCGGTGATGAAACCGTGGGACTGCCCGGCCCGCCAGCCCGACACGGTGCCGCGCCGCCTGCCGCGCGGCGCGCCGACG
>DATMCA010000548.1:0-2848 GCA_035559015.1 Umezawaea sp.
CTGCACCTCACCGAGGCCGGGTTGGAGGTGTTGCGCGAGGCGGAGGAGGTCGTGCTCGACGTCGAGAACCGGGTGCGGGACCTCCTGGGGGTCGAGCGGTACGAGGTGTTGCGGGACCTGCTGAACCAGGTGGCGGCCGAATTGCCGCAGGGGCCGACAGGCAGTTAAAACTGAATGCTGGTGACGTATGAGCGGCCGGCGAGATGCCTCGGAGGCGTGGCGGATGGTCGGAACCGATGCCCGCCGCGCCGGGGTCGTGAACGAGCCGATCCAAGGTCGCGCGGGCGACTGGGCCGATGTGGTCCGTGCCCGGAGCGGCCGGCGAGTCGGGCTAGGGGTCCAGTAGGCGTTTGGGGCCGATGCTGGTTGCGCCCAGGCGGTCGTTCGGGTTGACGAGGGCGCACTTGTCGAAGGAGAGGCAGCCGCAGCCGATGCACTCGGTGAAGCGGTCGCGCATGCGTTGCAGCTTCTCGATCCTGGCGTTGATCTCCTCGCTCCAGCAGCTCGACGCGCGCTCCCAGAACTCGCGGGTCGGCGAGACGCCTTCCGGGAGCAGGGCCAGGACGCCGCCGATGGACGCGAGCGGGATGCCGAGGTGGTGGGAGGCGCGGATGAAGGCGACCTGGCGCAGGACCTCGCGGCCGTAGCGGCGTTGGTTGCCGGGTGTGCGGCGGCTGCGGATGAGGCCTTCGCGCTCGTAGAAGCGGAGGGCGGAGGTGGGGACGCCGCTGCGTTCGGACAGTTCGCCGATCGTGAGCTCGTGGATGTTCGCCGGGAGCTGAGCCATGTCGACCACCGTAGCTTGACTTGAACCTTGGTTTAAGTTTGATGCTTGCGCCATGACGAAACCACTACGGCTCGCGATCATCGTGAGCAGCACCCGTGACGGCCGCTTCGGACCGGTCGTCGCGTCCTGGTTCACGGGGCTGGCCGAGCAGCGCGCGGACTTCGAGGTCGAGGTGGTCGACCTCGCGGAAACGCCGCTGCCCGCGAGGATGACCGGGAACCCGACGCCGGACGAAGCCGCGCAGATCGCCGCCGTGACGCCGAAGTTCGCCGAGGCGGACGCGTTCGTGGTCGTGACGCCCGAGTACAACCACAGCTACCCGGCCGCGCTGAAGAACGCGATCGACTGGCACTTCACGCAGTGGCGGGCGAAGCCGATCGGGTTCGTGTCGTACGGCGGGATCTCCGGTGGCCTGCGGGCCGTGGAACACCTGCGGCAGGTCTTCGCGGAACTGCACGCGGTGACGGTCCGGGACACGGTGAGCTTCCACAACGCGGGCGGGCTGTTCGACGGTGACGGCGTGCCGAGGGAACCGGAGGGGTGCGGCCGGGCGGCCGGGGTGATGCTCGACCAGCTGGCCTGGTGGGGTCGTGCGCTGCACGACGCCAACGCCCGAACCCCTTACGCGGCTTGAGGAGCGGACGTGCCTGATCTGGAACGCGAGGACGTCGACGCGGTCCTCGTCACGAGGTGGACCGCCGACGATCCCGAGGCCGCCGTCGAGAAGGCCTTGGCGGGCGGGAAGCCCAAGGGGCTGGTGGCCGCGGCGGGGTACGCGGAGTTGGGCGGCGCGTCGGCGCTGGTCTACGAGCAGTGGCGCGGCGAACCGGCTGAACGACGGGAAGGGGCCGTCGAGTACCGGATGTACCGCGGCAGGGGGTGGCCGGACGCGCCCGCCGTCGGGTGCGTCGTGATCGTCACGGCGGAGTTCGACGGTGTCGTGGACCCGCGGACGTGGGTCGACGCGGTGTTCGACGCGCTCGACACCTCCGAAAACCCCGGCCCCGGTGGGATTTCGGCGCACTTCCACATCAGCGTCGACGAAACACGGGCCCTCAACTACGCCGAGTGGACGTCGGAGGCCGCGCACGTCGCGGCACTGGAGAACTCGGGTCAGGGCACGGTCGGGTCCGGCGAGAAGTGGCGCAGGGTCAAGGAGTTCCCCGGGATGACCGGTGGCGGGTTCACCAGGTTCCGGCTGGTGCGCGAGATCTAGCCGCCGCAGGCGATGACGCCTGGTTCACCACGGTGCCGTGCGCGAGGCCCGCGTGGGCGAGGCCTGAATCGACCTGGTGGTGCCGCTCGCAGCGAGGTCGGGATGCCGCGAACGAGGCCAGGTTCAGCCAGGCGTCGTACGCGGCAAGCCCGGCCTGACCGCGACGCCCCGGGCGAGACCCGTTTCGCCGCGATGCGGCAATGGCAGTGCCGCGAGGGAAGGCCCGGTTCGACCTGGTGTCATGCGCGGCCGGTGTTGTGGCGGTGAGGGCGGTTGCCGTGACCAGCAACGGGATCTAGGTGGTTCTGGCGCGGTAGGCGGCGACGTTCGTGCGGTTGCCGCAGATCTCGTAGGAGTGCCAGCGGCGGGTGCGGCTGCGGGTGGTGTCGTAGAAGGCGTGGGCGCAGGGGGCGTTGGCGCACAGGCGGATGCGGGACCAGTCGCCTGCTCGCACGAGGTCCGCGACGGCCAGGACGACCTCGCCGACATAGGGGTCGCCCGCGGTCAGCACGGTTCGGACGTGGCCCGGTGTCGAGAAGTCCTCGCGGAACTCGACACCGGCCACGCGGCCGGTGAAGGCGGCCCAGTCGTGGGCCGCGTCGGTCGGGTCGGCCAGCAGCGCCAGGAGGTCGGAGCGGACCGCGCGCGCGAGTTCGAGGTCGCCCGGCGTCGTGGCGGCCAGCGTGTCCTCGACGGTGGAGTGCGCCCGCGTGTTGAGCAGGTCCACGACCACCCGGGCGGCGGCGTTCATGACCTCATCCTACCCTGACATGGTCTAAACCTTGAAGACCTTTACCGAGATCGCCTAAAAGTGCTACACATGTAAGTGTCTTCAGAATATAGCC
>DATMCA010000549.1:0-2883 GCA_035559015.1 Umezawaea sp.
GGCGAGACCCGTCGCGGCACCGTCTCCACGCCGCAGAACGGCATCCTCTCCACGCTGAACACCGGCACGACCACGCCGGGCGGCGAGACCTACGTGCCGTACCAGGGCACCAGCATGGCCGCGCCGCACATCGCCGGTCTGGCCGCGCTCGTGCTCGCGAAGAACAGCGCCCTCACGCCCGCCCAGGTCGAGGCGCTGATCAAGAACAACGCCCGTCCGCTCGCGGGCACCTGCACGGGTGGCTGCGGCGCCGGTCTGGCCGACGCCGCGAAGACCGTGGCCGCGGCGGGTGGCGGCACGACGCCGCCGGTCGGGGGGACGTTCGAGAACACGACCGACGTGCAGATCCCGGACAACGGCGCGGCGGTCACCTCGTCGATCACCGTCTCCGGCCGCACCGGCAACGCGCCCACCGCGCTCAAGGTCGGCGTGGACGTCAAGCACACCTACCGGGGCGACCTGGTGATCGACCTGGTCGCGCCCGACGGCACGGCCTACCGCCTGAAGGGGTCGGCCAACGACTCCGCCGACGACGTGACGACCACCTACACCGTCAACGCCTCCAGCGAGGTCGCGAACGGCACGTGGAAGCTGCGCGTCCAGGACGTCGCCGCGGCCGACACCGGCTACATCAACTCCTGGAACCTCGTGTTCTAGCGGGTTCCCGGCCTCCCCCTGTCCGGCCGGGACGTTGTGCGGAGGTGCCCCGGACCCCTTGAGGTCCGGGGCACCTCCCGTCAGCGGAGGAAGGCGGCGAGTTCGCGGTCGAGGACGTCGGGCCGTTCGAGGGTGACCAGGTGCCCCGCTCCGGGGACCACGACCTTGCGCGCCGACGGCACGGCGTCCACCACCAGGTCGGCCACGCCGTGGATGTCGGTGGAGTCCAGCTCGCCGACGAGGAGCAGCGTCGGGGCCCGCAGCTCGGCGACGCGCTCGACCGCGCCGAACCCGATCGCGGGGAGGACCGCCCTCCGGTGCCGGACGAAGTTGTCCAGCACCATCTCCCGGCACCGCTCCCGCACACCGGGGTCGACCTCGGCCGGGGTCCGGTGCGGGCCGTCGACCCACGTCCGCAGCACGGCCTCGACCGCGTCCCCGACGTCCTTCTCGGCACCGCGCCTGCCGCTGTTCCCCAGGACGAACGGATCCCGGAACACCATCCCGCTGATGCCCGCCCCGACCAGCACCAGCCGGTCGACCGCGTCCGGGTGGGCGATGGCGAAGTCGATCGCCGTGCGCCCGCCCAGCGACATGCCCACGAGCGACGCCCGCGGCACGTCGAGCCCCTTGAGGAGCGCGCGCAGGTCCTCGTGGTGGGCGAACGGCGTCGTGGCCGTGGACGACCGGCCGTGGCCGCGGATGTCGTAGCGGATGACGGTGTGCGTCCGTTCGAGCGTCCCCACCTGCGCGTCCCACATCGCCCCGGTGAGGAACCCGCCGTGCAGCAGGACGACCGGGCTGCCGTCGCCGCGGATCTCGTAGGCCAGTTCCCCGCCGTCGACGGGGACCGTTCCCGTGGTCATGGTGATGGACGTTACCGGGGGTTTGACCAGGCCGGACCAGGTGGCACAGTCGTGACCACCGAACCACCGAACCGAGGGGATCGCATGACCCGACCCGCCCGTCGTGACCCGAGCAGGCTCGTCGACGCCACCGGTTTCCGCGAGAACGTGCGCCAGGGCTGGGGGGACGCCGACCGCGTCGTCCAGCTCACCGAGGGCGCCGCCCGCGCCGCCGCCGACCACCGGGCCCGGCTCGCCGCCGCCCTGCCGGGACGGCGGATCGCCGTCGCGTCCGGCTGGGCGCCCGTGCGCGCCAACGACAGCGACTACGGGTTCCGCCCGGACAGCGACTTCTCCTGGCTCACCGGCTGCTCCGCCGAGGGTGCCGTGCTGGTGATGTGCGACGGCGACGCCGAGCTGTTCCTGCACGAGCCCGCGGGCCCGGACGACCCGGACTTCTTCGCCAACGCCCGCGAAGGCGAGCTGTGGATCGGACCGGTGCCCGGCCTCGCCGAGTGGTCCGAAGCCCTCGGTCTGCGCTGCCGCCCGATCGACCAGCTCGCCTCCGCGCTGCGCGGTCGCCTGCCCGAGGTGTTCTCCGCCCACGGCACGGACCCGCTGCTGGACGCGCTGGCGAGCGGCGCGAACACCGCCGAGCTGCGCTGGACGCTGTCCGAGCTGCGGCGGATCAAGGACGACTGGGAGGTCGGCGAGCTCCAGAAGGCCGTCGACGCCACCGTGCTCGGCTTCGCCGAGGTCGCGGCCGAGCTGCCGACGGCCGTGAAGGGCGGCGGCGAGCGCTGGCTGGAGGGCACGTTCGACCGCAGGGCCCGGACCAGCGGCAACGGCCCCGGTTACGCGTCGATCGTGGCGGCTGGACCGCACGCCCCGGTGCTGCACTGGGTGCGCAACAACGGCGTCGTGCCGGAGGACGCGGTGCTGCTGCTGGACGCGGGCGTGGAGGTCGACACGCTCTACACCGCCGACATCACCCGCACGCTGCCGATCTCCGGCGAGTACAGCGCCGCCCAGCTCAAGGTGTACGACCTCGTGGCCCGCGCCCAGGTCGACGCGCTCGCCGCCGTGCGGCCGGGCAACGACTACCGGGCGTTCCACCGGGCGGCGATGCGCGTGCTGGCCGAGGGCCTGCACGACTGGGGCCTGCTGCCGGTGTCGGTGGACGAGGCGCTGTCGACCGACGGCCAGCAGCACCGCCGGTACATCGTCTGCGGCGTCGGCCACTTCCTCGGTCTGGACGTCCACGACTGCGCCAACTCGCGCGCCGAGGCGTACCACGACGGCCCGCTGGAGGTCGGCATGGCGCTCGCCGTCGAACCGGGTCTGTACTTCCACCCGAACGACCTGACCGTGCCGCCGGAGC
>DATMCA010000550.1:0-2526 GCA_035559015.1 Umezawaea sp.
GCCGGCTCGGCCGAGCGGTGCCCGGCCTTCCACCACTCGCGGGCGCCCGGAGCCAGTTCCTCGGCCACGACCGCCGCCGCGCCGACCACGACGCCGTCCAGGACGACCGGCACCCCGCGGAACGCGGCCTGCGCAAGGAAACCGACCATCGCGGCGATGTCCGCGCCGCCCGCGGTGGCCAGCAGCGCCACCGGGTCGCTGATCTGAGGGCGGGCCCGGCGCAGGGCGTCGCGGATCGCGGCCGTCTTGCGCATCCAGGCGGCGTCGTCGATGCCCGTGCCGCGCCCGACCACGCTCACCGGCTCCGACCCGGTCAGCGACGCGATCAGCACCGCCGCCGGGGTCGTGTTGCCGATGCCCATGTCGCCGGCGATCAGCAGGTCCGCGCCGCCGTCGACCTCCTCGTCGGCGATCCGCATGCCCGCGGTGATCGCCTGGACGGCCTCCTCGCGGGTCAGCGCGTCCTCGCGGTCGATCGACCCGGAGCTCCGGCGCACCTTGAAGGCGCTCACCACGTCCGGCGTGTCGCCGTCGACCGCGATGTCGACCACCCGCACCGTCGCGCCCGCGACCGTGGCCAGCACGTTCACCGCGGCGCCGCCGGTGAGGAAGTTGGCCACCATCTGGGCCGTGACCTCGCTGGGGTACGCCGACACGCCGTGCTTGGCGATCCCGTGGTCGCCGGCGAACACCACGACGCGGGGCCGGGTGAACGGCCGCGGCGGGCAGGCGCCCTGGCACGACGCCACCCACGCGGCGACGCCCTCCAGGGCGCCGAGCGAGCCGACCGGCTTCGTCAGCGTGTCCAACCGGGCCAGCGCTTGGAGCAGCACCTCCCCGTCGGGTGCCGCCACGGGCGGGAACGTGAAGCCCGCGTCGGTGTCCTCGCTGGTGCTCACGGCCCAGTACCTCCGGCTTCGCGCAGTGTCAGTGGGATTCCCGCGACGAGCAGCAGCACCTCGTCGCACACCTCGGCCAGCCGCGCGTTCAGCGAACCGAGGTGATCTCGGAAGAGCCTGCCAGAGCGGGTGGACGGCACGACGCCGAGGCCGACCTCGGCCGACACGAAGACCAGCCGGGCCCGGCAAGCGGAGGCCGCGGCGACGAGGGCCGCGCACGCGGTCTCGACCTCGTCGGCCCCGTCGCCCTCCCACGCGTTCGCGTCGTCCAGGACGCCGGTGAGCCACGTGGCGAGGTCGTCGACGAGCAGCGGCGGATCGTCGGAGGTGGCTGCGGCGAGCAGTTTCGGCAGGTCAGGGGCCTCGACCGTGATCCACGTGCGCGGCCTGCGCTCGACGTGCCGCGCGATCCGCCGGTCCCAGTCGGCGTCGCCGGGGTAGCGGCGGGCCGTCGCCACGTACGTCACCACGGGGTCCGTCAGCAGACCCTCGGCGTGCGCGGACTTCCCGGACCGCGTCCCGCCGAGCACGAGTGTCCGACGCGTCACACCGAACTCCGTCCACGGATCGCTTAGCCTGACCTCGAACGTTACCCGGAGGACATCCCGAGGAGGCCGTCGTGGACTACCGGTGGCGCTACCAGGACGCGCAGGGCCGCGAGGTCGACGGTCCGGCCGAGACCTTCGCCGACCAGGTCGACGCCGAGGACTGGTTCAGCTCGCAGTGGCAGGAGCTGACCGAGGCGGGCATCGCCCAGGTGACCCTGCTGCGCAGCGAGTCGGAGGTCTACGGACCGATGTCCCTGGCCCCTGCCGACTAGAGCGGGCACCCACTAGAGCCGCCGCACCATCCCGTTCACCCGCAGGAAGCCGAGCTTCTCGTAGAACGGCCGCACGTCGTCGTCGCAGCAGAGCTGCACCTGGTACAGCTCACCCACCAGGGACACCGCGACCTCGACCAGTTCTCGCCCGATGCCCCGACCCTGGTGGCCGGGCAGCACCTCCAGCAGCGGGATGCTCGCCATCAGCACCCCGTCGGACAGCACCGTGACGAACCCGACCACCCGGTCGCCGTCCAGCGCGACCACGGCGTGCGTCGAGCCGCGCAGCAGCGCCAGGTGCCGTTCGGGGGAGGGCGGCGAGGGCCAGCCCACGAAGAAGCCGTCGAGCTGGTCGGGCCGCAGCCCCTCGACCGACGTGCGGAACTCGATCATCCGGGCACGGTAGTGCCCCGCGGGCGAACCCGCGGGGCACTTTTCCGCACTCCGGACTACACGGTCACGGTCAGCCGAGGGTCGGTCTCCGCCACGCCGTCGAGCACCGCGTCGATCTTCTCCAGCAGTTCGGCTTCGAGCTTCACGCCCGCCGCCTTCACGTTCTCGTTCACCTGGTCGGGACGGGACGCACCGATGATCGCGCTCGCCACGTTCGGGTTCTGCAACACCCAGGCGACCGCCAGCTGCGCCAGGCTGAGGCCCGCCTCGTCGGCGAGCGGCTTGAGCTCCTGGACCTTCGCCAGCACGTCGTCCCGCATCCAGCGCGAGATCATCTTCGAGCCGTTCTCGTCGGTCGCGCGGGACCCGGCGGGCAGCTCGCCGCCCGGCGTGTACTTGCCGGTCAGCACGCCC
>DATMCA010000551.1:0-5113 GCA_035559015.1 Umezawaea sp.
CCACACCGACGGCCTGGAAGCCGATTTCCGCGGCGACCTCTTCCGCTTGCGCCTGCCGACGCCCGGTCACGAACACCGTGGCGACCTCTCTGCTGAACCGTCGGGCGATCGCCAAGCCGATTCCACTCGTGGCGCCGGTGACCACCGCCACTTTACCCGCGAGTTGACCACTCATTGTTCTCCTACCTTCGAGCCGCCCGTGGCGCACGGTCAACGGGCGGCCTTGTGTCCGATGGTCCGCATCGCCGGCGGAAACCACCGAAATGAACCTGCCGAATCCCCGGCTAGGGCAGCAGCAACAGCTTTCCCGTGGTCGCGCGCGACTCGAGGTCGCGGTGCGCCTGGGAAGCCGCGGTCAGCGGATACCGGCCGCCGATCCGGACGGTCAGCTCACCCTTCTCGACAAGTGCGAACAACTCGGCCGAGTACTTCCGCAGCTTCTCCGGTGTGTTGATGTGGTCGGGAAGAGTGCCGTAGGTGAGACGAGTGCTGCGCGGGATCTCGTTCATGGCAATGGTCGGAACGTCCCCGATGAGAGGGCCGTAGAAGACCATGGTGCCGTGCGTGCGCAGCACGTCCAGCGATGCCTGGAAGGTGGGGCCGCCCGCGCCGTCGAAAACCACGTGCACTCCTGCGCCATCGGTGAGTTCCCGGACCGGACCGACGAAGGCGTCGCCCGTGGAGACCACGACGTGGTCGGCACCGGCCGCGGTGGCGATCTCGACCTTTTCGGGTCGGGACACCACACCGATCACGGTGCCACCGCGTGCCTTGATGAGCTGGATGAGCATCAGACCGACGCCACCCGCGGCGGCGTGCACGACCGCGATGTCGCCGGGCTGCACCGGGTGGCACACGGTGGCGTGGTGGTGGGCGGTCAGGCCTTGCAGCAGCAGAGCGGCGGCCGTCTCGTCGTCGATGGCGTCCGGGACCGGCACGACGAGATCGACCGGGACGGCGACCTGCTCCGCATAACTGCCGTGGGCGTCGATCGTCAAGAACGCGACACGGTCGCCCACCGCGAACTCGCTGACGCCCTCACCCAATTCCGACACGACACCAGAGGCTTCCATTCCGGGAACCTCGGCCAAGGCGCCACGGCGGATACCGATGTCGAAGAAGTTGACACCCACCGCGCGGACATCGACGAGAACTTCTCCCGGCGCCGGACTGGGAGTGGGCCGCTCCCGCAGCTTCAGCACCTCGGGACCGCCAGCTTCACTGATCAGCATTTCCTTCATGAGAACCACCGTAAGCAAGACAAAATGTACCAGCAAGTACAAAAAATTCGGCGCTCCGATTTTCGGAGCATGCCTGATGGAGGACTGTGCCTCGGACCCCAGTCGCCGCATACAACTCTCACCGAACCGATGGACACGGAATTGAGCCAACGTTGGCGCCGCTGCGGCGCTTTCACCCCGGTGACCGCACCGCCTGCGCGATTGACGTCGCCCGGCACCGACAGGATCAAGACAACTCGCGCTTAGTGACGAGGTGCGGCGACAAACAGTCGCGTTAGTCCGTCTGAGGGAATCCCAACCCACGAAGTCACGCTTGCCGCCGTGCCCACGATATGGCGAACACGGTCCAGGTAGGGAAGTAGGCGATCGTGATGCCGCGACTCCACGTCGTTGTCGGTTCGGTGTTGTGCGCGCTAACGCTCGTTCTCGCCTCGGTCGTGCCCGCCGAGGCGACCCCTGCGGCCGCTTCGGGCATCGTCACCTCACAGAACGGAGTTCCGGTACCGGACGTGTCGGTGACCGCTCTTGATCCCGGCACCACGTCCATCCGCGGTGGGCCCGCGTTCACCGGGCCGGACGGCCGGTTCACACTCACCGTCGAAACCGGTGTCTTCGACTTCCGCTTCGAACCGCCCGCGGGTAGTGGACTCAACGCCGTGGTGCAGCAGAACGTGCAGGTACTCGCCGATCTGACGATCAACGTACAGCTCGTACCCGCCCCCACCACACCCGACACGCACAAGTTCAGCGGTGCCGTCACCACACACGAGGGCCTCGCGCTTCTGAACCTGCGGGTCTCGCTGGGCGGCGTGGTATCAAGCAACAACGTCGGCCTGCCAGGCGGTTTCGCCGTGGACGTCCCGGTCGGTCGTTACCAGAACCTGTCCGCCACATCAGGATTGTTCGCTCTGATGGTCCCCGGAGTGCCGACCTATCCTTATGGCGCGGTCATTTCGGCAGGGCCGGACGCACCGACCTTCGACCTCACAACCCAAGACCTGACCCAGAACCTCCAGATGCCGGCGACCACCACGATCGACGTGACTGTGCTCGACAACGCGGGCAACCCGGTCGACGGAAAACCTGTCGGCGCGACGGGGGCGTCGTCACCTGGAACCGCCTTCGCGTTCGTGGCGGACTCCCCTCCGGCCTACCGCCTGGACAGTGCCGGATCCGAAGCGACAACCCAGGCGAACGGTGTCGCCCGGCTGCAGGCGTTCACCGGAATCACCTACCCCGCCGGCAGCATCTGCGTCCGCGCCGTATCGGGATTCGTCGACACATACTGCAACACCTCGGTTGTCACCACGGACAACGGCCCGACGTCGGTGACACTGACCCAGCCCACTCCTCCGAGTCACACGTTCTCCGGGACCGTCCGAGCTGCAACTGGCGCACCGGTACCGCGCATCTTCGTGTCGGCCGGCAGTACGTCAGTCGTCACATCCGTCGACGGCCGGTTCGCGATCACCCGGTCACCGGCCAGGTACGAGCTCGGTGTCCGGGGCGGCAGCAGAGGCACCGGTCCGCTGACCGTGCCAGGACTTCCCGAATTCTTCACCTTCTCCGGCCCGACAGACGCGATCGATCTCACGACCAATGACCTCGGCGCCGACATTCATCTACCGCCGACCGTCACGGTCACCGTCCGGGTGACCGACGCGAACGGCGGACCGGCGGCGAACATCCCGGCAGACTTCACCGGCACGCTCTCCGACCAGCCTTTGCTCGGCCCCGAACATCCAGGGTTCCAGGTGGAGCAGACCGGCGAGGTGAGCTCCCTGCGCACGGACGTGACCGGCACCTTTCGCTTCACCGTCTTCCGCGGCACCGAACTGGCCGCGGGCACCGGTATCTGCGCCAGGTTCCCGGTCAGCCCGAGCCGAGTGTGCAACGCCGGCAAGATCACCGCTTCAGGCGACATCGATCTCGCGCTGACCCAGCAGCCACCGACACCCACGTACACGTTCTCCGGCACGGTGCGCGACGCGGCCGGTGCGGCCGTGCCCAATGCGAACGTGGTCTACGGCGCGTCGGTGCAAACCGACAGCGGCGGATTCTTCAGCATCACCTTGGACCCCGGTACCTACGAGCTCGGTGTCAACGGCGGAGGGGCGATGGGACCGCTCAGAGTTCCCGGTCTGCCCGGCTTCTTCCGGTTCCAGCACACGGGAATCCCGCTGACCGGCGACGTGGTCAGGGAAGTGCGGCTACCCGACACCACCAGCGCCACGGTGACCGTCAAGGATGTCCAGGGTGCGGGTATCCCAGGCGCGAGGGTCACCCTGCGCGGACGCTTCCCCTCGGGCTTTCCGCTCCTCGTGGGCGATCCGATCTCGTTCAGCGGCGAGTCGACCGCCGACGACCAGACCAATGCCCAGGGCACCTTCTCCACCACGACGTTCCGTGGTCTGACGTTCGCGCCAGGGCAGATCTGCGTGACGCTAGGCGCCTTCCAGGAGTGCAACACCGCTCCGGTCGACACCAACGCCGGAGCACTCACCATCGTCTTCCAGCAACAGCCACCGGTTCCCGCCGTCGTCACCGGGTTGACCGCCGTCAGCCCGACAAATGTCGCGCCGACACTCTCCTGGCAGGCGGCGACGAATGCGACGCACTATCTCGTGCGCCGCGACGGGGTCGCGCTCGGTACGACCACGGCAACGACCTTCGCGGACACCACAGCAGCGGACGGCACCCACACCTACACCGTCGCCGCAGCGAACAGCGCGGGCACAGGACCGACATCGGCTGCGGTCATCGTAGTGCTCGACCGCGCGTCGCCGATCGTCACGGGGACAGCCGACCGCCAACCGGTCAACGGTTGGTACAACGCGCCAGTCACGATCACGTGGTCGAGCACCGACCCGACACCGTCCTCGGGTCCGTCCTCCGTCCCCGCCGCGACCCTAGTGCAGGTCGAAGGCCTCGATCAGGTCGTGTCCTCACCAACATCCTGCGACCCGACGGCGAACTGCGCGACCGGCGAACACACTATTTCGATCGACCGCACACCACCCGCGGTATCCACACCGACGTGGAACACGAACCCGGTTCCGATCGGTGCCGGCGCGACGCTCACAGCACCGGTCACCGACGTTCTGTCCGGAGTGGACAGAGCTGAATACTTCATCGGCAACGATCCCGGCATCGGCAACGGCATCCCACTCCCCTACGCGAGTGGCGTTCTGACCGCCACGCTCGGCGCCGGACTGGCTGCCGGAGTACACGACATCGGGGTACGTGCCCGCGACTTGGCAGGCAACTGGAGTGCGACGACCACCACCATGCTGGTCGTCATCGACCCTGCGGGCGCGGGCGTCACAGGCAAGAACAAGAAGGACCTGGTACCCAGCCTCGCCGCCAGCGACGTCCTGCCCGGCCTCACTCAGCCAGGCCAGAACGACAGCGCCGACTACGGCTTCACCGTCGACTACCGCAACGGAGCCCTCGACCCCCGCAACGACTTCCACTTCGCCTACGCGACAGGGGCACGATGCTCGACGCCTCATCCCGTCAACTGCCACCGCCTCACCGCTACCGCCAACTCCTTCGACTGGCTCGTGATCAACCACGACAACGACTCGACCGCCACCTTCAAGGGCCTCGCCTCGGTGACCGTTGATGGCACCACGACCACCAACATCTTCACGGTCGAGGCCGTTGACGGCGACCGACTCAGTCCGGTGCTCGACGACCACCTGGTCGTCACGATCTACGCAGCCGATGGCAACTCAATCCTGTACCGAGCGTCGGGGTCACTCGACCAGAAGAACTCCGTCCGCATTCGCTAAGCACCAGGCCAAAACTCCTGTCCGAAACCTTCGGGTAGCCAGGGGCTGGTCCAGGGTGCGGCGGTGGTGAGGTTCTGC
>DATMCA010000552.1:0-4208 GCA_035559015.1 Umezawaea sp.
CGCTGGCCCGCACCTGGGGCGAGCGCGACTGGTCGGTCGACTTCCGGCGCAGGCTCGACGAGGCGCTCGACCTCTACCTGGACTTCGCCCTCGGGCAGCCGCACCTGTACACGTTCCTGTTCACCGAACAGCGCGCCGGGGCGCGGCGGTTCCCGGACGACGCGAGCGCCTCGCCGACGCTGTCCGTGCTCGCCGACGCCCTCACCGCGGGGATGCGCGCCGGGATCCTGCGCGAGGACGACGTGTGGGAATTGGCGCTGGTCATCTCGGCCACGCTGCACGGCCTGGTCCAGCTGCACGCGGGCGGGCGGCTGGCGCTGCCGGAGGCCGAGTTCCGCGCGCTGTGCCGGACCGCGCTCGGGAGGGTGCTCGACGGTGTTCGCGCGTAGCGCCGCCGCGGTCCTGGCCACCGCGCTGCTCCACTACTTCGGCACGGGTCTCACGCCCGTCCCGTGGCTGACCTGGTTGGCACCGCTGCCGGTCCTCCTGCTCGCACCGCGGGTGTCGGCGCGGGTGGCGGCGGTGACGGCGTTCACCGCGTACCTGCTCGGCGGGGCGAACACCTGGCACTACTACGCCGTCGACCTCGAACTGCCGGTGCCGCTGCTGGCGCTCCCGGTCGTGCTGTTCCCGTTGCTGCTCACCGGTGTGGTGCTGCTGTTCCGCGCGGTCCTGCTGCGGGGCAACGCGGTGCTCGCCGCGGTGGTGTTCCCCTCGGGCATCGCCGCCGCCGAGTACCTGGTCAGCGTGACCACCCCGGCCGGGGCGAACTGGAGCCTCGCGCCCACCCAGTCCGACCTGCTGCCGGTGCTCCAGATCGCCTCGGTCACCGGCGGCTGGGGCGTCAGCTTCCTGGTCTCGCTGCTGCCCGCGGCGCTGGCGGTCACCCGGCCCCGTGTCGCGGCCGCCGGGATCCTGTTGGTGGGGCTGGTGGTCGGCTTCGGCGTGCTCCGACTGGCCACTGTGGACGGACCGTCCTCGCCGCGGCTCACGCTCCTCTCGGCCCGCACGGACCGCGACGAGGTGCGCGTCGACACTCCAGAGGGCCGTGACCTGGTGGCGGCCTACGTCGACTGGCTGCGCACGGCGCCGGACGACGGGACCCGGATCGTGGTGCTGCCGGAGAAGGGCTTCCGGGCCGACGAGACCACCCTGCCCGCCCTGGTCGGCCCGCTGGCGGACGCCGCTCGGGCCAGGGGGGTCGACCTCGTGGTCGGCGTGGCGCTGAGGACGGGGGAGCGGACGTACAACACCGCGTTCCACCTGTCCGCGACGACCGTCGTCTACCGCAAGCACCACCTGGTGCCCGGCCTGGAGGACGCGTTCACGGCGGGCACCGACCTGGCGTTCGCGCCGGGGAGCCGCATCGGCATCGCCGTCTGCGCCGACCTCGGCCACCCCGCGTTCGGGCGGGCGTACGGCCGGGCGGGCGCGGGCCTGCTGCTGGTGCCCGCCCTGGACTTCACCTCGGACGCGTGGTCGCAGAGCAGGGTGCAGCTGCTGCGCGGCGTCGAGAGCGGCTTCTCCGTGGCCCGCGCGGCGCGGCTGGGCTACCTGACGCTCAGCGACCACACCGGTCGCGTGGTGGCGCAGGCCGCGACCGGCTCGGCGACGCCGTTCACCTCGGTGACCGGCACCCTGCCGATGCCGGAGGGGGCGACGCCCTACACCCGTTGGGGCGACTGGTTCGCCTGGCTCTGCCTGGTCGTGGTGGTGATGGCCTCGTGGTCGATCAGGAGGCGCAGCGATTCGTCCGAAAAGGACGGTGAGGTGGTCTCGGCAGGCCGACGGCGTGGTTCGGGCCGGTAGAACAGCGTCAGCAGCGCGTGGTGGCGCGCGGCCCACGTGGCCACGAGCAGCGCGATGACGATCAGGACGGGCACGACGGACGACGTCGGCGGGATGCCGGGCGGCCAATGCCAGTGCAGGTGTCTCACGGGTCCTCCAGGCGGCGGGTTGTTGATCCATCCTGGCGTGGACCGGCGTGCGCGGGCAGGCAGGCGGCAGGCCGTTAGGAGACCCCTTCCTTGCCGGTGCCCGGCAAGGAGGGCCATCCCAGCAGCTTCGCGCCGAGCACGGCGACGTGGAGCGCGAAACCCTGCTCCGGGTCGTCGGCCGAGTACCCGGTGAGCTCCTTGACCCGGTGCAGGCGGTAGGTCACCGTGCGCACCCCGACGCTCAGCTCCCTGGCGGTCGCCGTCGCGACCCGCCCGCTGGCGAAGTAGGCGGACAGCGTGTCCAGCAGCGGCCGGGCGCCGGACCTCGCCACGCGCAGCGGTTCCAGCACCACCGACACCAGTTCCTCCAACGCCGCCGAGTCGCGCAGGAGCACCTGGTACACCAGCAGGTCCGCGGCCCTGTGCACCTGTCCCGGCAGGTCGAGCAGCCCGGCCGTCTCCACCGCGTTCTTGGCCTGCTCGAACGACCGCACCGCGCCACCGGGCCCCGACTGCGCCCGACCGATTCCCGCGCGCCACCCGGTGCCGTGGTCCACGGCCGTCCCGACCTGCCGCACGAACTCGTCCGCCGCCCCGGTCAGCGTCTCGGGCACGACGCAGACGAGCAGGCCGTTTTTCGTCGTCACCAGCACGTCCCGCGACCCGAGCCGGTGGTGCAGCGCCGTTTCCACCTGCCGGGCGACACCGCCGCCGTCGATGAACGGCTCCGGTGAGCTGACCACCGCCACCACGTGGCTCGCGGCCAGCCGCAACCCGTACCGCTCGGCCCGCTCCGCCAACCGCCCGGGGTTGCGGCCGTCCAGCAGGTCGTCGACGAACTCGCGCCGGAACGACTCCTCCTGCCGGACCGACCACCGCTGCGCCTGCTCGTAGCCCTCCGCCAGTTCCACGACGGTCGCGTCCGCCGCCCGGAACACCGCCTCGCCGACGGCCTTGAACCCCTCGGTGCCGTTCGCCTCGCCGACCCCCGGCAACGACGGCCACGCCAGCCAGGTGGCGGTCAGGTACAGGTCGATCAGGTCCCGCAGCGCCACCCCCAGCTCGGCCGCCCGCCCGCCGATCTCGTGCCGCAGCCGCTTCTGGTCCTCGCCGATCCGCTGCCCGGACACGCTGATCCCCGCCAGCACGTCGAGGTAGCCGTCGAGCAGTTCCGCGGGAGCCCCGCGCGCGTCCCTGCTGGCCCGCGCGGCGACCGCCCCCACGTCGAGCCCCGCCGCCGTCCGCCTCTTGACCACCATGCGCCAGAGTCTCCCGCCCGCTCTCGTCCCGCACGGCCGATTCGCCGTGATGATCACCGCTAGTCGTGGTCCGGGGCTCCGGTTAGGTGGTGGTCGACCGCCTGGACCGCCTCGCCGAGCAGGCGGCGGACGTGACCGCCCCTGGCCCGGTACAGGGCGCGGCGGCCGTCGCGGCGGGTGGAGACGAGGCCCGCGAGGCGGAGTTTGGCGAGGTGCTGGGAGACGGCCGGGCGGGCGGTGCCGACCTCGCCCGCGAGGGTGGTGACGTCGTACTCGGCGCCGCAGAGCAGCCACAGCATCCGCAGGCGGGTGCCGTCGGCGAGCATCCGGAACACGTCCACGGCCGTGTCCACGTGGTCCGTGGTGGGGAGTTCCTGCCAGTTGGTGGTTGTTGCAACGTCGTCGCGTGCGTACATGAGCACGTATGGTGCCACCCTCGGACGACTCAGGAGGCACGGCGATGCTCGCGGCGTTGCGGAACCGGACCTACCGGCGGCTGTTCTCGGCCCAGGTGGTGGCGCTGACCGGCACCGGGTTGGCCACGGTCGCGCTCGGCCTGCTGGCCTACCGGCTCGCGGGCGCGGGCGCGGGGATCGTGCTCGGCACCGCGCTCGCGGTGAAGATGGTCGCCTACGTGACGGTCGCCCCGCTGGCGGGTGCGCTCGCGGACCTCCTGCCGCGCAAGGTCTTCCTGGTCTGCCTCGACCTGGTGCGCGCGGGCGTGGCGCTCGTCCTGCCGTGGGTGGGGGAGGTCTGGCAGGTGTACCTGCTGGTGTTCGTGCTCCAGGCCGCGTCCGCCGCGTTCACGCCGACGTTCCAGGCCACCATCCCGGACGTGCTGCCCGACGAGCGCGACTACACATCGGCGCTGACGCTGAGCAGGCTCGCCTACGACCTGGAGAGCCTGCTCAGCCCGCTGCTGGCCGCCGCGGTGCTGCTCGTGGTGAGCTCCGACCGGCTGTTCCTGGGCACCTCACTGGGTTTCGCCGCCTCGGCGCTGCTGGTGGTGTCC
>DATMCA010000553.1:0-6372 GCA_035559015.1 Umezawaea sp.
TGAGGACGAGGGTGTTGACGACGCAGGCGTGGCCGGAGCGGTCCTGGACGTAGATGCGGCGGTCCTGCGCGACGGCGTCCAGGTCCCTGGCCGTCAGGGGACGGTCCAGGACGCGGTGGTCGTAGCCCGCGACCTCCAGCCAGCCGCTGGTGGGGGTGATCTTCCTCAGCCGGGTGATGATCTCGGTGACCGTGCGGCAGTCGGAGATGTCGGCGGTGACGCCGGCCCGGCCCGCCCACGCGAGGTGGTTGTGGGCGTCGATGAAGCCGGGCAGGACCACGGCGCCGTCCAGGTCGACGGTCTGCTCGGCCTTGAGGTCGGCGACCTCCTCGTCCAGGCCGACGATCTGACCTCGCCACACGCCCACGGTGGTCGCTTCGGGTCGCGTGGGGTCCATCGTGATGATTCGGCCGCGCACCAGCTTCATATCGAGGATCACAAACCGGCAGGTTACGCAGCCTCGTCCAGTTCGGTTAGCCTTCGGTTACTTAGGTTAGGCTGACTTTTGTTCGTCTTCGTCGAGGAAGGGATGGCCATGCGGGTTGTCATGTTCGGCTACCAAACCTGGGGGCACCGAACCCTGCGGGCGCTGCTGGATTCCGAGCACGACGTCGTCCTGGTGGTAACCCACCCGAAGAGCGACCACCCGTACGAGCAGATCTGGAGCGACTCGGTCGCGGACCTCGCCGCCGAGCACGGTGTCGAGACGCTGATCCGCAACCGGCCCGACGACGAGGAACTGGTGTCGCGCCTCAAGGAGGTCGAGCCGGACGTCATCGTGGCGACCAACTGGCGCACCTGGATCCCGCCGCACATCTTCACCCTCCCCAAGCACGGCACCCTGAACGTGCACGACTCGCTGCTGCCGTCCTACGCCGGGTTCTCGCCGCTGATCTGGGCGCTGATCAACGACGAGAAGGAGGTCGGCGTCACGGCGCACATGATGGACGACACGCTGGACGCGGGCGACATCGTGCTCCAGCGGTCGGTGCCGGTCGGGCCGCGCGACACGACGGCGGACCTGTTCCACAAGACGGTGGAGCTGTTCGGGCCGATCACGGTCGACGGGCTGGCGGAGATCGCGTCCGGCAAGACCGAGTTCGTGAAGCAGGACCGGAGCAAGGCGTCGTTCTTCCACAAGCGCGCGGACGAGGACCTGCGGATCGACTGGACCTGGTCGGCCGAGGAGCTGGACCGGCTGGTGCGGGCGCAGTGCGCGCCGTACCCGAGCGCGTACGCGTTCCACCGGGGCAAGCGGCTGGAGATCGTGGAGGCCGAGGTGTCCGAGGCGAAGTACGGCGGGACGCCCGGCCGGATCTTCTACCGCGAGGGTGACGGCGTCGCGATCGTGGCCGGTCCGGAGTCCCGCCGAGGCCAGGGCCACGGGCTGCTGGTGAAGCGCGTGCGGACCGAGGACGGCACCGAACTGGGGGCCGCGCAGTACTTCACGAACATGGGCGGCTACCTCACCAGCCACCCGTAACGGGACCTGCCCGCAGCCCGTCCTCGGTGATCGCTGATCATAGGCCCGTCGATCACCGAGGACGGGAGAGCCGAGCGCATGGACCGCAAGCAGGCCACGGCGTTGACGAGCCTGGTCGTCGTGATCGTCCTGGCGGCTCTCGCGTGGTACCTGGACAGGGCGAACACCGACTCGCCCACGACCGCGTCTCCCCCGTCCGCCGGTGATTCGGCGGCCCAGCTCGCCGGCCTCGTGATCGCGCCCGAGGGCAAGATGGCCGGGTACAGCCGGGACCGGTTCCCGCACTGGGCGAGCCAGGGCAACTCCTGCGACACGCGCGAGGTCGTGCTGCAGAAGCAGGGCACGAACGTCAAGAGCGACAAGGACTGCAAGGCCGTCGAAGGCACCTGGGTCAGCCCGTACGAGGGGCTGACGATCACCAACGCGGGTGACATGGACATCGACCACACGGTGCCGCTGGCCGAGGCGTGGCGCTCCGGAGCGGCCGCGTGGACCGACGACCAGCGCAAGGCGTTCGCCAACGACCTGGGCGGCGTCCAGCTGATCGCCGCCTCGGCGAAGACGAACCGGTCCAAGGGCGACCAGGACCCGGCGAAGTGGAAGCCACCGGCCCAGACCTACTGGTGCAAGTACTCCAAGGACTGGATCTCCGTGAAGGCCTCGTACAAGCTGACGATCGACCAGGCCGAGCACGACGCGCTGGCGTCGATGCTCACGTCCTGCGCCCCCTGACCGGCGGGCGGGTGGTCACGACTCGGCGATCCGCTTGATCGCGGCCAGCCTGCCGTCCCACTCGGAGGCGAGGCGGGCCATCCACGCCGCCGTCGCGTCCAGGGGTTCGGAGCGGACGGCGAACCGGACCTCGCGCCCCGCCTTGCGCGCGACGACGAGCCCCGCCCGTTCCAGCACCGCGAGGTGCTTGACGATCGCCTGGCGGCTCACCGGGAACTCCTCGGCCAGCGCGCTGGCCGAGGCGGATCCCCTGGCGGCCACCACGTCCAGCAGCTTCCGCCGGGTCGGGTCGGCCAACGCGGTCAGGACGTCGTCGACCTCCGCCATCTAGCGCTCCACGTGTGCTCGCAGCTCTTCGGTCTTCTGCTTCCACCCGTCCACGTTGCCGTCGAAGTACGAGGCGCGCGCCTCGGCGGACAGCACCAGGTCGCGGAAGCCGCTCTCGACCACGCGCAGCCGGGTGCCCTCCTCGATCGGGTGAAGGGTGAACTCGATCAGGGTGGAGTTTCCCTCACCGGGTTCCTCGTGCAGCGGGCCGGACCACCGGTAGGACAGGTAGGCGGTCGGCTCGACCTTCTCCACGACCGCCACGGCCGTGGGGTGGTCCTTCCAGGACAACGTGATCCGACCTCCCGGCCGGAGGTCGACCGTCGCGCCGGCGTCGCCGAACCACGTGCCGAGGTGCTCGGCCTCGGTGATCGCCGCCCACACCTTCTCCACCGGCGCGGAGATGTCGATTTCCCGTTCGATCCGTTCCTGAACCATGACACGCCCTCTCGTCGGACTTCATCTGCAACCCAAGAGTTGCAGATGATCCGCGCGAGTGCAACCCCTCGGTTGCAGACACCTCAGGGGCGCAGACCCTTCATCTGCTCGGCCACGTCGCCGTAGACCTCCGTGCGGCGCACCCACGCGGCCGAGCCGGAGGACGCGGACGGGATCGGGCCGAGCGGGCGCACGGGGTCCGTCACGCCGTACTCCAGGCGGTACGCCACCAACCCGGTGGCCGCCAGCAACCACGGAGCCGGGTCCGGGCAGATGATCTCGCCGAGGCCGATCCGGAACCACACCGGCAGCCGGAGGTCGGCCGCCAGCGCCCGGTCGATCCTGGACCGCGCGGCGGCCCAGATCTCCTCGCGCGCCTTCTCCCCCGCGACGATGGCCTCCAGCCGCCACGCCTCCTGGGTCGCCCGCTCGTCGGCGGCGAGCCGGTCCGCGGCCTCCTGGGCGTTGCTCGTCCGCGCGCCGATGTGCCAGTCGAGCTGGTGGATCTCGTGGTTGATGCTGTCGCGCTCGAACTTGGGCTTGCGCCCGGACTCCAGCTTGCGCCGACCGGCTTCGCGGCGGGCCTTCAGCTCCTCGAACTCGGCGACCTCCTGGCGGACCCGCACGCGCACCGAGTCGGCCAGCACCTCCTGCTCGGCGTCCCACGCCTTGCGCAGCGCCTCCACGACGTCCGCGATCTCGTCGTCCACGGCGTCGAGGTCCTCGTTCGGACCGGAACCCGCGCCCGCCAGACGCCGTTCGAGCACCAGCAGCCTGGCGCTGACCCGGCCCAGTTCGGCGGTCAGCACCTTGGTGAGCTTGTCCAGCTCGGCGATCGCGGGCTCGACTACGTCGAGCCGCTCCTTCTCCGTGGGTGCCACACATCCAGCCAACCGCAAGTGGCGCTCCTGCCAAGGGCGTGATCGCGAAAACCAACCGGACGGGCTCACGACTACCCCCGGCCAGGTCAACGGCCGGACACGGACCGTGACAACACCGTCGAACAGGACTGAACGGACAACAAAGGGTGTATGTCTAGAAGATGGCGAGCTCCGTGCACGAAACCGAACGCAAGTACGAGGCCCCGGCGGGGAGTGACCTGCCCCCGCTCGACGGATTTCCCGGTGTGGCCGCTGAAGCCGGTCCCGAGCGGATCGAGCTGGAGGCCGTCTACTACGACACCCCGGACCTCCGGCTGGCCCACGGTGGAGTGACGCTGCGCAAGCGCACCGGCGGTGACGACGCGGGCTGGCACCGGAAGCTCCCCGTCGGCGAGGACACCCGTGAAGAGGTCCGGGTCCCGCTGACCAAGGCGAAGAAACCGCCGAAGGAACTCGCCGACCTCGTGCAGGTGCACGCACGGGGCAAGGAGCTGGAGCCGGTCGCGCGCATCAGGACCACCCGCGAGCGGTGGCAGCTCGTCGACGAGCACGGCGACCTGCTGGTCGAGGTGGTCGAGGACCTGGTGTCGGCGGAGGTCGTCGACGAGGACTCGGCGGCGGACTCGTGGCGCGAGATCGAGGTGGAGCTGGGCGAGCGGGGTGACCGCGAACTGCTCGACGTCGTGGAGCGCAGGCTCCGCACCGCGGGCATCCGGCGGTCGACCTCGTCGGCGAAGCTGACCCGCCTGCTGGCCGGGCGGATGGGCCCCAAGCCGCGCGGCCCGCGCACCGGCCGCAAGGCGACGACCGGCGACGTGGTGCTGGCGTACCTACACGAGCACGCCGCCGCGCTCAAGCACTACGACCCGGCGGTGCGCCGCGACCAGGACGACGCCGTGCACCAGATGCGGGTCTCCACGCGGCGGATCCGCAGCGCGCTCCAGGCGTACGGCAAGGTCGTCGACCGCGAGCGGACGCGGGAGTTGACCACCGAGCTGAAGTGGCTGGCCGGGGTGCTCGGCGGGGCGCGCGACCTGGAGGTCCTGCGCGAGCGGTTCTCCGACGGCGTCGCACGGCTGGACCCCGACCTGGTGCTCGGCCCGGTCGCGGGCCGGTTGACCAGGCACTTCTCCCCGCTGGAGCAGGCAGCGCACACGACCAGCGTGGCGACCCTCAACAGCGACCGCTACTTCGCGCTGCTCGACGCGGTCGACGCGCTGCTGGCGGCGCCGCCGTTGACCCCGCTGGCGGCGGAACGGGCGACGAAGGCGCTGCCCGCCCTGGTCGGCAAGAGCTACCGCAGGCTGGCGCGGCACGCCGAGGAGGTGCTCGACACGTCCCCCGGTGAGGTGCGCGACGTGGCGCTGCACGAGTCGCGCAAGGCGGCCAAGCGCTTGCGCTACACGACCGAGGCGGCCGTGCCGGTGTTCGGCCGGAGCGCCAAGGCGTACCGCAAGCGGATCAAGGGCATCCAGACGCTGCTGGGCGAGCACCAGGACAGCGTCGTGGCGCGGCCCGCGCTGCGGGAACTGGCCGTGCAGGCGCACCTCGACGGCGAGAACGGGTTCACCTTCGGCCTGCTGCACGGGTTGGAGCGCGGTGCGGCCGCGCGGATCGAGCAGCGGTTCCCGGCCGTCTGGCGGAAGGTGGGCAAGCCGAAGCTGTCCTGATTGGTCTGGACCTTGACAGCTCCTGGGCAGGCTGTAACGGTGAAATCAGCCGCCGCCGCACGGTTGGTTCCAGCCTGGCCAGGAGGATTTCGTGGGGATCGGTGGAAAAGCACGGCGGTTGCACGGTGCCGCTCTGGCACTACTGCTCGCCGGAACCACAGCGGTCGCGGTCGGCGCGGCGAGCCCAGCTCGAGCAACCCCGGAGACGTCGTTGCGCCAGATCGTGCCCGCGCCGGTCAAGGTGACCCCCCGTCCCGGGGTGTCCTACTCGTTGACCGCGAACGCGAGGATCCAGACCCAGCCCGGTTCGCCGGACGCGCGGAAGGTCGGCGAGTACGCGGCCGAACTGCTGCGGCCCGCGACCGGCTATCGCCTGCCGGTGTCCTCCGGCGTGACCCCGAAGGGGGTGACGCTGCTGCTCGTCGGCGCCGACCCGAAGGTCGGCAAGGAGGGCTACCAGCTCGACGTGACGCCGTGGGGCGTCGTGATCCGCGCACGGGCCGCGGCGGGGCTGTTCGCCGGCGTGCAGACGCTGCGGCAGCTGCTGCCCGCGAAGATCGAGGCGAAGACGAAGCAGGCCGGGCCGTGGACGGTGCCCGGCGGCAGCGTCCTCGACTACCCGCGCTTCGGCCACCGCGGCGCGATGCTCGACGTGGCGCGGCACTTCTTCTCCGTCGACGAGGTGAAGCGCTACATCGACCAGATCGCCGCGTACAAGGTCAACTACCTGCACCTGCACCTCGCGGACGACCAGGGCTGGCGCATCGAGATCAAGAGCTGGCCCAGGCTCGCGACCTACGGCGGCAGCGTCGAGATCGGCGACGGCGAGGGCGCGCTCTAC